>JACPGA010000263.1 GCA_016182705.1 Deltaproteobacteria bacterium | reverse complement strand
TTTTGCGCGCTGGCGCGCATCCTATGCGGGTTCAGGTTTGTAACCTGAACCCGAATATTTCAGACCCGTTGCCAGTTTGAACTAAAAGGTTCAGGGTGCAACCCTGAACCTGCAAAGAGCGGTTCAAATGGCGAGCAGCTTTTCTATTTCCTCTTTCTTAAGTATGGGCGCGCTTGCCATGGCGGGGGACCAGGGTATCTCGAAAAGCACGGGAACTCCTGAGAGCCTTTCGATGTCGCTCCGGTTGTGTTCGGCGCTCAGGTCGTTGCTTGAATCAACGGGGTTGTTGAGGATGATGCCTTTGACGGCGAGCCCCATCTGCCGGGCGCAGCTTACGGTCAGGAGCGTGTGGTTTATGGTGCCGAGGCGGTTCGCGGAAACTATCAGGAGCGGCGCTCCGAGTAAAAGGGCAAGGTCTGCCATTGATTTCCCTTCGGCAGCTGGCGCGAGCAGGCCCCCGGCCCCTTCGACCAGCATGAGATCATGGGCCGCCTGAAGTCCGATGAAAATGTCTTTTACTCTCTCAAGGTCAATGGAGGCCCCGAAGAGCCTCGCGGCAAGGTCAGGCGCGACAGGGGCTGTGAACCTGTAAGGGTTCACGAGATCGAGGTCGGCGAGAGTGCCTGAGGCTTCCTTGAGCCTTAAAGCGTCTTTTGGTATCATTTTCTCGCCAAGCAACCGGCAGCCCGTCTCGACCGGCTTCATCACGCCGACCTTCAGGCCCGCTTCCCTGAACGACCTCGCGAGCATGCAGGCGGCTTCTGTCTTGCCGACATTCGTGTCAGTGCCTGTTATGAAGAAGGCTGGTTTCATCACGCTCTCTAAAAGGCTGATATAGTATTTTGCTCTGTTTTTGCATTATCTTTAAAACAACCCCGTAACAGGGCGGAGCGCGCCTAAGGGAGGAGGGCAAACCGAGCCGAGGCAGAAGGAGCGAAGCGACATAAGGGGCTCGGTTTGCGGGTGGGGGTGGCTGAAAGCGCGCGGAGCCCCTGTTACAAAGAGCAGCGGCAGCTGCGTTACAAGGTCTTTAAGTAAGATGCCGATTAACTGATACCTGAGTCGCTTCGCTCGTCCGCTCGCAATTACGCCCCTTCCGTCGTCTCCCTTATCCCCTTGTACGCCGCGTCTACTATTTTCTTAAGCTCGCTTTCCCTGATGCTCAATGGCGGCATGATGACGACGACGTCTCCGAGAGGGCGGAGTATGACTCCCGAGTCTCTCATCCTGAGGCACGCCCTATAGCCGACTCTCGATTCCGCAGGGAACGGCTCTTTTGTGTTTTTGTCTTTCACGAGCTCAATGCCCGCGACGAGGCCTATTTGCCTTACCTCGCCCACATGGGCAAGGCTATCGAGGCTTTGCAGGAGTTTTTTGAAAAGCTATATCTTCAGCCCCAGCCCCTTTATAACCTGTTCATTTTCGAATATGTCGAGGTTCGCCAAAGCCGCCGCGCATCCGAGCGGGTTTCCCGTGTAGGTGTGGCCGTGGAAAAAGCTCCTGTACTCTTCGTATTTTCCGAGAAAGGCCCTGTAGACCTTGTCTGTCGTAAGGGTTGCCGCAAGCGGCATATACCCGCCTGTTATGCCCTTGGCAAGGCAGAGGAAGTCCGGGACCACGTTTTCAATTTCACAGGCGAACATCTTTCCTGTCCTGCCGAAGCCGGTAGCAACTTCGTCTGCTATGAGGAGGACGCCGTATTTTTTCGTGAGGCTTCTGACTTTCTTCAAAAAGCCCGGAGGCGAGACTATCATTCCGGCCGCCCCCTGGAGCATGGGCTCTATGATGCAGGCGGCAATCTCTCCTGAGTGCTTCTTAAGTATATCCTCAAATGCCTTGAGGCATTCTGTCTTGCAGTCTGAACGGTCTTTTCCGGCAGGGCACCTGTAGGAGTAAGGGTACGGGGCCCTGTACGCGCTGAAAAGAAGAGGGCGGTACTTTTTTACGAATATGTCTATCTCCCCGACGCTCATGGAGCCGAAGGTGTCGCCGTGATATGCTCCGGTGAAGGCCACAAACTTCTTTTTGCCTTCAAAGCCCTTCTGCTCCCAGTACTGAAAGGCCATCTTGAGGGCTATCTCGACCGCTGTCGAGCCGTTGTCAGAGAAAAAGACCCTGTTCAAATCCTTCGGGGCTATTCCTGAGAGCCTTTCGGCCAGTTTTATCGAAGGCGTGTTTCCCAAACCGAGGAGCGTTGAGTGGGCGAGCTTCCCGAGCTGGCTTGTAATCGCTCTGTCTATCTCTTTTTTCCGGTGGCCGTGCACGTTGACCCAGAGGGAGGCCACGCCGTCAAGGTAGCGCCTGCCGTCGGTGTCGATGAGGTAGTTGCCCTGGCCCTTCTCGATTATGAGAGTATCTCCCGTCTCCCACTCCTTCATCTGGGTGAACGGGTGCCATACATAGGCCTTGTCGAGCCGCTGGAGCTCTTTTGTCCTGTCAGACTTCAATGTATTTCAGACCTTTCTTGCCACGCCCAAAATGAGTTCGTAGCTTGCCTCTATGCCGCCTTGAGGGGAGGGGAACAGCTCGCCGTAGCGCTTTCCGGCCTCGCGAAGCTGCTTTCCCGGTGAGAGCCCTTTGCCGCATTCCATCGGAGGGGCCGCGCCTATGTTCTTCAACGCCTTCAAAAGTTCGATGAAGCTGTTGTATCGCCTCTTTATGACCCTGGTTTCGATTGATACGGCCTCAAGCCCGGAGGCCTTGAGGCACAATTCGACAGAAGCCCTGTCTTTAAACTCTATTGCCCGATGGGCTTTATAGCAATCCCTCAGCTCCCAGAGGGTAGAGGGGCCGAGCGTCGAGAAAACGAAGAGCCCGCCCGGCTTCAAGACCCTTGCCGCCTCAGAAAATGCCAGTTCAAGTCCCTGTGCCCACTGGAGCGCGAGAGACGAGCCGACCGTGTCGAAGACCCCCTCCCTGAAGGGCAGGCAGCAGCAGTCGCCAGCGGCCAGGCCAAAAGAATTACCGTGCTTTTCCCGTGCCTTGAGGAGCATCGTTAACGCGATGTCAGAGGCGTATACTTTTGCCCCGGGGATGGAATCAACCAG
>JACPGA010000037.1:2216-6217 GCA_016182705.1 Deltaproteobacteria bacterium | reverse complement strand
TCCTGGGGCAACGGGCACGCGACCATCTGGAGGGGGCTTTCCAGGGGCCTTGCCGTGAGGGGCCACAGGGTTGTCTTCTTCGAAAAGGACGTCCCGTATTACGCGGCGCACAGGGACATGACCGAGCCGCCCGGCGCTGAACTCGTACTCTATGCGTCGTGGGAGGATATAAGAAAGCGCGCTGAAGCGGAGCTTGACGGCGCTGACGCCGGCATAGTCACCTCGTATTGCCCGGACGCTGTACAAGCCTGCTCGCTCGTCTTGTCGTCAAAGGCGACAGTCAGATGCTTTTATGACCTGGACACGCCCATTACGCTCAAGGCCGTGGAGAGCACCGGGGCCGTGCCGTATCTGCCTTCTTACGGGCTCGGGGCGTTTGACCTTGTCCTCAGCTACACTGGGGGGCAAGCTTTGAAAGGGCTTGAAGTCCTGCTTGGAGCGAAAAACGTGCATGCGCTTTACGGAAGCGTTGACCAGCAGGCTCACAGCCCCGCAGCGGCGGTCAAAGAATATGCGGCAGACCTTTCTTATCTGGGGACGTACGCCGAGGACAGGCAGGAGGCGCTTAAAAGTCTTTTCGTAGAGCCTGCCGCAAGGCTTCCTGATAAGAAGTTCATTATCGGCGGGGCCCAGTACCCGATGGACTTCCCCTGGCTGCCGAATATTTATTTCGTGAGGCACGTGCCTCCGCCGTCGCATTCTTCTTTTTACTGCTCTTCGAAATTTACTCTGAATGTGACCAGGGCCGCGATGAGGGAGATGGGCTGGTGCCCCTCTGGCAGGCTTTTCGAAGCGGCTGCCTGCGGCGTCCCGGTCATAAGCGACTGGTGGGAAGGCCTGGATGATTTTTTCGAGCCCGGCCTTGAGATAGTCATCGCCCGGAACATTGAAGACGTCTTGTCCGCCCTTGACCATGACGAAGCTGAAATAAGAAAAATAGGAAAACGCGCGCGCGAGCGGGTGCTTGCCGGGCACACCTCAATAGCCAGGGCTCTGGAGCTGGAACTCTTGATAGAAAAAGCTGCGTGCGTCAGAAAGGGGGAGCCATGTGGGGGATAATCCCGGCGGCTGGCGCTGGTTCGAGGATACAGCCGCTCGCGTTCTCAAAGGAGCTCCTGCCAGTGGGCAGTAGGTTCGAAGGCACCGTCGAGAGGCCCAGGGCCGTCAGCGAATACCTTGTTGAGCGCATGATAAAGGGCGGGGCCACGAAAATATGTTTCATAATATCACCCGGCAAGTCCGACATCATGGAGTACTTCGGGGGAGCTGCCGGAGGGGCGCAGATATGCTACGCGGTCCAGCCCGAGCCGCTTGGCCTTTGCGACTCCCTCTTCAGGGCGACCCCTTTCATCAAGCCAGACGAGTACCTTCTTGTCGGGTTGCCTGATACAGTCTGGTTCCCTGAGGACGGTTTCAACGCCCTCGGGGACGAAGGCCTGTCCTTCCTCCTTTTTCCGGTCGAAAGGCCTGAGTTTTTTGACGCGGTAGTCCTTGACGGACAAGGCCTGGTCAAGGAAGTGCAGGTCAAAAGACCTGATGCTTCCACTGGCTGGGTATGGGGCTCGTTCAAAGTGAAGGGAGCGGTCTTTTCGCAGCTGTTCGATCTCTGGCAGGAGCGCGGACGCAAAGACGAATATTTCGGCACTCTGGTGAACGCGTGGCTGGAAAAAGGCGGGCAGGCAGCGGGCGTACGCGCAGGCGAGTCGTATGTGGATGTCGGCACGATAAACGGGTACAGGGAAGCGGTCAGGCTGCTGGGAGCTTCAGAAAGGGGCAGCGGAAATGGTTGATGAAGAGGTCACGTTAGAGCTTATACGTGAAAAGTCCATAGAGCTCGGGCCCTGGTTCCAGAACATCAACCTGCGCGGAATTCAGACTGCTCCGGAGCATTTCCTCGGGAATTACCCGAGCACTAAATGGGCGAAGTTCGCTGAGGCCGTTCCATCGGACCTGAGCGGGATGAGCGTCCTTGATATCGGCTGCAACGCGGGGTTCTATTCCATTGAAATGAAAAAAAGGGGAGCCGCGTACGTACTGGGCATAGACACGGAAGAGCTTTATCTCAACCAGGCAAGGTTCGCGGCAAGCGTACTGGGCCATGACATCGAGTTCAGGCGGATGTCGGTCTACGATGTAGCGGATTTAGGGCGGAAGTTTGACCTGGTACTTTTCATGGGAGTTCTCTATCACCTGAGGTATCCGCTTCTGGCCCTTGACCTCATCCACGAGCACGCGGCCGGAAAGCTGCTTGTTTTCCAGTCGATGCTGAGGGGTGATGAGGCGCTTGACGCGGTGGCTGACGATTACCCCTTCAGTGAGACAACGGTCTTTAACAGGCCTGCTTTTCCAAAGCTCCATTTCATAGAAAAGAGCTATTCCGGGGACGACACGAACTGGTGGCTTCCAAATAAAGCCTGCGCCGAAGCCATGCTGAGGAGTTCCGGTTTCGACATATTGAGCAATCCGGAAAAAGAAGTCTTCATATGCAGCAAGGGCGAAAGGAGGTGGTGCGGACAGTGATAGAAGCGGTGATGTTCTGGAACGAACCCAACAACCTTTCCCATTGGGATTTCCATCTGGACCCTGACTGGAAGATATATTCGGAAATGGTGAAGCTCGCGTCCCGCGCCGTAGCTGCTGAAAATTCCGGGCTGCTGAAGGTGCTCGGCGGCATCTCGCCCATTGACCCGGACTTCCTCCGTAACCTCGACGGCAAGGGCGTTCTCGCGGAGATGGACGTAGTCGCCGTTCACGGCTTTCCGCTCGACTGGAATCACTGGACCATACACCAGTGGCCTGAAAAACTGGCGGAGGTAAGGGCAGCCACGACCCTTCCCGTATGGGTCTCTGAAGTAGGGGTATCGACTTTCGGGGCAGAGGAAGTGCAGGTCTTCGGATTGAAGCGCTCGGCCGAGCTTCTCATAGGGCGCGCCGGGCGCATACACTGGTACAGCCTTTACGACCTGCCGCGCACCTGGCCCGCGACCACGCGGCACCGCGAGGCAGAGGGCTCGTCTTATTACAGGCATTTTTATATGGGGCTCGTGCGCGAGGATGGCACGCCCAAGCCCGCGATGGCGGCATTTTCGAGATATGCCCCTGAGCTCGGCATCTGCCAGTGGTTTCACTTCGAGGACCACAGGCTCGATGACGCCGTTAAAAAGCTCAGGGAGCTCGGCGTAAAAAAGATTCGCACAGGCCTCAGCTGGGCTGACAGCACGAGGCCCTTCGCCATGCAGTGGTTCGACAGGCAGATGCGCGCGCTCGAAGGCTTCGACGTAACGCTTACGTTCTGCTTCACCCCGGAGGCGAAGGGCATAAAGCCGCATCACACAAGCCCTCCGCTGGCGTTGGAAGAATACGCCGAGTTCTGCGCGGCGATGGTGAGAAGATATGCCAGGTAGAGAAGCCATGAGATTCATAAAGACGACTTTTACCGGGTACACGAGACAGTCGGTAAAGGATATCTTCGGGGCGTCGGTCCTTGTAGTGACCGCGCACCCTGATGATGAATGCCTGGCCGCGGGCGCGCTCTACAGGTATCTTGAAAGGGCTGTCTTCGCGCACATCACTGACGGAGCTCCGGGAAATCTCACGGAGGCGCGGTCGCGCGGGTTTTCCACAGTCGAGGATTACGCGGATGCCAGAAGGCGTGAGCTCCACTCAGCCCTCGCTCTCGCGGGAGTGCGGCCTCAGGACTGTCTTCAGGCCGGTATCCCCGACCAGGAAGTTTCACGAAGGCTTGTAGACGCGACTGAATGGGTAAGGGGCCGGATAAAGGAAATCGAGCCTGAAACAATAATCACTCTGGCTTACGAAGGCGGCCATCCTGACCATGACGCGGTTTGCTTTGCCGCGCATGCCGCCGCAGCCCTTTTACGGCAAGAAGGAACGCAGTCGCCGCCCATCATTGAATGTCCTCTTTATCATGCCGAAGGGAGCGTGAGCAGGCGGATGAATCCCGGTTTTCTGCCCAGACAGGATGTAGAGCCTATCACGTT
>JACPGA010000037.1:0-2199 GCA_016182705.1 Deltaproteobacteria bacterium | reverse complement strand
TTATCCTTACTGAAGAGGACCGGAAGCTGAAAAGTGAGATGCTGGACAAGTTTGTTACGCAGTCAGCCGTGATCCGCTTTTTCACAGTCCAGGAAGAGTGTTTCAGAGTCGCGCCGGAATATGACTTCACCCTGGCGCCCCACGAGGGAAAGCTGTATTACGAATCGTTTGACTGGGGCCAGGACGGACCGGGCTGGCGGGATGAGGCAAGGCGGGCTCTTGCCAGATTGGGTCTTCCTGAAAAGATATGAGGGTCCTGAGCGTGGCGTACCCGTTGGCGAAGGTCCGCCCCGACACACCCGGAGGCGCGGAGCAGATATTGCTGGCGCTCGATAGAGCTCTTGTCCGCGCGGGCCACGAATCTTTTGTGATAGCGCAGAAAAACTCAAAAATACGCGGCAGGCTCCTTGCGATCCCTGATTTAAAGGGCAGGATAGACAATGACGCGGCTGTACTGATGCGCGGTGCGTGCAGGGCGGCTGTTCGCAATGCCATCAAAAAGCTGAAAATAGATATCGTACATATGCATGGGCTTGACTTTCATGAGTACATGCCGCCCGAGGGCGCGCCTGTACTGGTCACGCTTCACCTGCCGCTTGCCTGGTATCAGCCCGGGGCTCTCAAGACGCGAAGGCCGTGTACGTTCTTCAATTGTGTCTCCGGGTCGCAGGCGCGCTCCCTTCCGGAAGCCGCCGGGCATCTGGAGCACATAGACAACGGAGTGGATACAGATGCCTGGGAACAGCTGCCAAAACAGCAGGGGCAAAGCGGTTACGCGCTGTCCATGGGGCGGATCTGTCCTGAAAAGGGTTTCCATGTCGCGATGGATGCCGCGTCAGGCGCGCGGGTTCCGTTCATCCTCGCTGGCGCGGTCTTCAGGTACGGAGCGCATGAGGAGTACTTCCAGAAAATGATCGCGCCCAGGCTTTCAAAATATTGCAGGTTCGCCGGCGTAGCAAATCCTGAGCGCAAAAAAAGACTTCTTTACGGCGCGAGATGTCTCGTGGTCCCGAGCCTGGTCGCTGAGACGAGCTCCCTTGTTGCCATGGAGGCCCTTGCTTCTGGAACGCCGGTGGTTGCCTTCCCGAACGGGGCGTTAGCCGAGATAGTGGAAGACGGCTTGACAGGGTTTCTCGTGAAAGATGAAAACGAGATGTCTCTGGCGATAAGGGAATGCCCGGGCCTGTCGCCTGAGGCGTGCAGAAAGGCGGCCGCTAAAAGGTTTTCGTCAGCGGCCATGATTGAAAAATATTTCGAAACATATGGAAAAATAGCTGCCTGCAAGGCGCAAATGAATGGTTCACATCGACACTGAGGTCATAGGCACGGTTGAGGGGCTTCACGCCATCCGCCAGGACTGGGACAGGCTTTTGGAAGCCTGTCCGTACTCGACGCCTTTTCAGGCTTATGAATGGCAGGTCGCGTGGTGGAAGCGTTTCGGGCAGGGCCGTCTCATGACGCTTGCAATGAGGGTAGCTGGCCGTCTGTGCGGGCTCGCGCCGCTGTTCGTGAATAACAACGGTGAAGTCCTGTTTATCGGCTCCGGCATCTCCGATTATCTTGGCGTTCTGCTTGAGCCGTCAATAGAGATCGCCGGCGCTGAGGCTGTATTCAATCACCTGGCCGGTTACGGCGGCTGGGGCTTGTGCAGGCTGCAGGACACGATGCCCTCTTGCGCGCTTCTTGCGGTAAAGCCTTCTTACGGGTTCAAGTCAGTGATTGTCCCTGGAGAGATATGCCTTTGCGCTGACCTTCCTCCCAGCGTTGAGGCGTTCAGAAAAAGACACGGAAGAACTGGCGGGTGCGGTTCCAGAAAAGCCTGGAGAAGGCTCTCGAATAAAGGCTTGAAGGTCGAGGCGGCTGGCAATGAAGCCGAGGCAGTCTCTTTTTTGGAAACACTCTTCAGGCTGCACTCTAAAAAATGGGAAGCCGCCGGAAAAAGCGGCGTTCTTCAAGACCAGGAGATAAGGGCCTTTCACGCGGAGACAGCCCTGGGCTTCCAGAAAAGAGGGGAGCTCCGGCTTTACAGGATGCTTTTTGAAGGAAAAGAGCTTGCGGTGCTTTACGGGTTCGCCCTGAAAAACAGGCTTTACGCGTATCTCATGGGGTATGACCCTGATTTTTCAAAATTGAGCCCTGGCATACTCATGCTCCTGTCCGTGGCTGAAGATTGCATTACGCGCGGCATTGCCGGAATTG
>JACPGA010000277.1 GCA_016182705.1 Deltaproteobacteria bacterium | reverse complement strand
GCAATAGTTCGTTTCTAAAAGCTTTTCTCCCTATCCTCTCGGGTGGTTCTTCTTGTGGATCTTCCTTAGCCGTTCATTTGTGACATGGGTATATATCTGGGTGGTCGATATGTCGGCGTGCCCCAGCATGGCCTGAACTATCCTGAGGTCTGCCCCGCCCTCCAGCAGGTGCGTGGCAAACGAGTGGCGCCCTATATGCGGCTTTATCTTCTTCGTGTCTATCCCGGCCTTCAACGCGTAAAGCTTCATTAAAACCCAGAAGTTCTGCCTGGTCATCCCGCTTCCCCTGGCTGTCACGAACAAAGTTTTGGAAGTCTTTTTTTTGAGGATTGCCGCCCTGCCCTCGTCCATGTACTTTTTAAGCCAGCTCATGGCAGCCTCTCCCAGCGGCACTATCCTTTCCTTGGAGCCCTTGCCGAAGGCGGTGAGCCACCCTACCTGCAGGTTTATGTCGTTGAGCTTGAGCGTGGTCAGCTCCGAGACCCTCAAGCCTGTTGCGTAGAGCGTCTCGAGCATGGCCCTGTCACGGAGGCCTAACGGGGTGTTATCTTGAGGGGCTGAGATGAGAGATTCGACTTCCTCGAATGAAAGGAATTCAGGCAGCTTGCGTTGGACCCTGGGAATATCAATGGAAGAGCATGGAGAGGCGGAGATCTTTCCTTTTTTCAGCAGGAACTTGTAAAACCCGCGAAGGGATATGAGCGCCCTCGTGTAGCTCCTGGCTGAATGGCCCTTGTCCTTGAGGTGCTTGAGATATGAGCTTACTTCCGCTGGCGAAGCTGTCGCGAGGGACGCGCCGATGTTTTCAAGCCAGCTGGCAAACCCATCGAGGTCTCTTTTATACGAATCCCGGGTATTGAGCGAGAGCCCTTTTTCCACGACCACATAGTCAAGGTACTCCCCTATGTGGCCGTGTTCGTTCATTTAGACTTTTCCGGCCCTGGCCCGGCCAGCACGTTGTAGATGGTGTCGGCTATCTCATTCAGCCGTTCTTTGTAGAATATCTTCTGGCAGAAAATGTCTTTTACGTAGAAGATGTCCGCCGCCTCGTCGCCTTTGGTCGAGATTTTCGCTATGTAGATGTAAAGCCCGAGGCCAGCGAGAGTGCTCGTTATATCGTACAGCAGGCCTATCCTGTTCTGGGTATGTATGTCGAGAACGGTGTACGCGTCAGAGACCTCGTTGTCTATCTGCACGGTCGTTCTCACGCGGGGCTTGGCTTTCAGATCAAGGATGGAGGGCTGCTTCCTCTTTTTCACGAGAGAGTCTACCTTCACCTTGCCTGTCACTACGTCCGCGAGGTCGGCCTCTATTTTCTTGAGCTTCCCCTCTTCTGTTATGTACTACCCTGCCGGGCTGTTCACCTGAAGGATATCGAGGGCCACGCCGTTCTTGAGGGTGTTTATCTGCGCGCCGAGTATATTGACCCCGTTGGCGGCCATGACGCCGGTTATCATCGAAAAGAGGCCGTGCACGTCATGAGTGCACATGATTATCTCGGTGTACTCCCTGAAAGTGTCCTGCCGGACTTTCATCGAGTACGGGCCGTTGCCGAAGTCCCGGAGTATCTTTATATGTTCCGAAATGTAGTCCGGGCTGTTTGAAAGGAAATAGCGCATGGGCAGCAGCTTGAAATATTCGTCAACTGTCAGCTCGTCAATGCCGTCAGGCTTGAGGAGAGATGCCACCCTGTCCTTTATCCTCCTGAGCTTCACGTCAGCTTCCTCAGCCTCGAACGTGCCTCGCTCCAGTACCGTGATGGCCTTGAAGTACAGCTCCTGAAAAAGCGCGCCCTTCCACTGGCTCCATACGTCAGGGCCCACGGCGCGCACGTCCGCGAAAGTCAGGAGGTACAGGAGGTTGAGCCTTTCGATGTCGCCAATCGTTTTGGCGAACTCGATTATGAGCTTGTCGTCGTGCAGGTCCCTGTACTGGGCGGTGTTGGCCAAGAGGAGGTGGTTCTTGACGGCGAACTTTATGAGGTTCGTGTCATCCTCCGACATGTGAAGCCTCCTGCATATCCCGGGGACCATCTCCGCGCCTTTTTCCGCGTGCCCCTTGCCGTGCGCCTTGCCTATGTCGTGGAAAAGGACGGAAAGATAGAGTATCTCCGGGTTTGGCATCTCCTCGAACAGGTTTGAAAGAAGCGAGAAGTCAGCCTTGTACGAGCCCCTGAGCCTTTCGATCTCGCGGACAGCGAAAAGCGTGTGGGCGTCCACGGTGTACACGTGGTAGAGGTCGTGCTGGACCTTGCAGCTTATCTCCTCGAACTCGGGTATGTAGCTGTCGAGGAAGCGGAGCCTGGCCATCTCGGCGAGGGTCTTGTATACGTTTTTTCCGCGCAGGATTTTAAAGAAATAGTCCGAGGCGTCCCGGGAATTTCTGAAGCCTTCGTCCGCGTTCTCTATGTGCTCGAGTATCTGGTCTTTCGTGGCCTGGTCTATCTCGACGTCAAAAGACTGCGAGTACTCAAAAGCCTTCATGGCGGCTACCGGGTCGTCCTTTACCGTGTCCCTGGACTTTGCCGAGAGTACGCCATCTGCTATATGAAAGTTCTTGTCAACGCGCACCTTCTTGCCGGGCCAGAGGGATATTTTTTTCGTGTCCCTGTGCAGCGCCCTCGACATGATGAGGTTCGAGTAGTAGTTGAGGTTCGAGGCGTGGCGGTAGTACCTCTGCATGAACGCCTCGACCGCGAGCGACTTGTCGGTGTTCTGAAAGCCCAGGAGGGCGGCTATTCTTTCCTGATGGTCGAACGTGAGCTGGTCAGCCTTCCTCCCGGCTCCGAAGTGAAGTTCGTTCCTGACCCAGAGTATGTAGTCAAGCGAGGCCTCGAGGGACTTCCTGCCCGCCGCGTTTATGAGGCCGAGTGAGAACGGCTCGAAGGTTTTGCCGTCCTTTGCCTTGAGGGCCCACATGGCCGTGTGCAGGTCGCGAAGGCCCCCCTCCCCTTCCTTCACGTTAGGCTCGAGTATGTAGACCGAGCCGCCGAATCTGGCGTGCCTCTGCCTTGTTTCTTCGATTTTATCGTTTATAAAAGCCTGCGTGCGGGCCGTGTTGAAAAGCTGCTTCCTTATGTTCTTGTGAAGCGAGTCGTAAAGCTGCCTGTCGCCGAATATGAAACGCGCGTCCAGCAGGGCCGTCATGGTCTTGAGGTCGTCCTTGGCGAGCTGGATAGACTCCGCTACCGACCTTATTGAAAAACCCAGGTCAAGGCCAGTGTCCCAGAGGATGTACAGGAGCTGCTGTGTGAGCTCTTCGATCTCTTTCGTGATGCGGCCCTTGTGAAGAAGCATGAGGTCGATATCAGAGCGGACGTTAAGCTCTCCTCTGCCGTAGCCTCCGAGGGCCACAAGCGCCATATTGTCATCGCAGCCAAGCTCCTCTGACTTGAACAGGAACAGGGCCTTCAGGAGGTTGTCGATGAGCTCAGTGTAAGAGGTGCATATCTCGCGGCCCGACGAGCCGGAAAGGTGCAGAGAGCGCAGGGCCGCTTCCTTCGAGGAAAGGGTCTCCTTTACGAGAGGCGTTACAGGGGTATTCGCCTTTTTAAGTGTTTCGAGTATCGCGTTATGCATTCTTTAGACCGAACCCGGCCCGTTCATGTAAAGCATTATCCCTGAGGCTATGCCTTCCACGACTTCTCTGAGGTAATCCTCATCCTTGAGCCGTTCTTCCGCTTCGGGGTTGCTGATGAAGGAGACTTCGACCAGGACGGCAGGCATCTTGGTGCCCACGAGGACATAGAACGGCGCGCCTTTGACGCCGTTGCTCCTTATGCTGTCGAATTTTTTCCTGAGCCCGGAAACGAGGTTGTCCTGCACGACTGTCGCCAGCCTTGCCGAGTCGTTGGTCTTGGCGGTCTTTATTAGGTCGTTCAGTATGAACTCAAGGTCGCTTACCGACCTTGTGGAAGTGGCGTTCTCACGGGCCGCAACCCTCCTGGCCTCTTCGTTATTGGAAAGGCTCAGGATGTAGGTCTCTATGCCCGTTGCTGCCCTTCTTGGGGACGCGTTAATGTGTATCGAGACGAAAAGGTCGGCGTCCTTGCTGTTGGCTATGGCTGTCCTTTCCTCAAGCGGGATAAAGACGTCCGAGTCCCTGGTGAGTATTATCTTTGCCCCGGCGTCCACGGTCAGTTTTTCCCTGAGCATCCTTGCGAGCTTCAGGGTAACGTCCTTTTCCTTGAGCCCGTTTTTTCCAACGGCTCCCGGGTCTTTTCCGCCGTGGCCCGGGTCCAGGACAATCGTGTTCACCTTGAGGCCGAGCTGCTGGATAAGGGAAGTATCAACCGGAACGACAGAGGCCGGTGTCTGCCTTATCTGCGGTACTTCCTTGCCGGAGCTGTCCCTTATGGGCTGGGCCGGGGCCGTTGCCACCTTCTTCTCTCCGGTTACGTCTATGACTATGCGGTAAGGGTCTGAAAGCGGGAATATCTTGAAGTCCTCGATAGACTCGATATCCAGTACGACGCGCACCGTGCCTGGGTCGTACTGGCCCGCGCGGGCGGCCTTGAGCAAGCCGTCGTTTATGGGTATGGCTTTGCGCATCTTAGAGGAGAGGCTCGCGTTGGAGAGGTCTATATACAGCCTTCTCCATTCCATGTTTATGAGAGGGTCCTGCTTCAGGAGCCTGTGGCTGAACTCAGCCTTGCGGCTCAGCTCTATGACTATCCTCGTATAGGCAGGGGTAGACCAGTGCTTTATGCCGGTTACGACAGCCTTCTTAGGGGCAGCCGCGCCGGCAGTTCCGGCGCTCATCAGAAAGAGGGCCAGAACGAATATAAGTAACAAGGGCCTGATTAGCGCTCGATGCTTCAATTCTTAAGGAGCTCCTTCATTTTATGCAGCGCGGTCAATGCCTCGAGCGGGGTCATCCTGTCCAGGTCGATGCTCTTGAGCTCGTCATGCACCGGGTCTCTGTCCCCGGCAAGCAGGCTCAGCTGCCCGGTATCGAAGCTCCGGCCGTCCCTGGCCGCGAGCTTGGGCATGCCTGCCTCGTTGAGCTCGCCTGTCTCCAGGTTCCTCAATATCTCTTTTGACCTTGAGATGACTTCTGTGGGTATCCCGGCAAGCCTTGCCACCTGAATGCCGTAGCTCCTGCTGCTTCCTCCGGGCAGGACCTTCCTCAAAAAGATTATCCTGTCGTCCCATTCCTTTACGGCCATATTATAATTTTTGACTCTTTCCTTTGTCAAGGAAAGCTCTGTGAGCTCGTGGTAATGCGTCGCGAACAGCGTTTTCGCGCCTATTTTGTCGAGAATATGCTCGACAACGGCCCAGGCAATGGAAAGCCCGTCAAAGGTCGACGTGCCCCTGCCTATCTCGTCGAGTATCACAAAGCCTTTTGAGGTTGCGTTGTTGAGGATGTTCGCCGTCTCGCTCATCTCGACCATGAAGGTCGATTGCCCCCTGGAAAGGTCGTCTGACGCGCCGACCCTGGTGAATATCCTGTCAACCGCGCCGATGGCGGCCCTTGAGGCCGGGACGAAAGAGCCTATCTGCGCCATGAGGACTATCAAGGCGTTCTGCCTTAAATAAGTTGATTTACCGGCCATGTTCGGCCATGTAAGTATGATGACCCTGTCTTCCCCGAGCTTGAGATCGTTTGAGACGAACTCCCTTGAATTTGCCTCGACAACAGGGTGCCTTCCGCCCTCTATCTCTATTCCGTCGCCTTCGGCCACGAGGGGCCTTATATAATCGAGCTCCCGTGCGGCATCTCCAAGCGACAGCAGGCAGTCGAGCACGGCGATGGAGCCGGCCGTCTGCTGCACCCTGCGCCCATGGGCCTTGAGAGCGTCGATGATTCCGTTAAAGAGCTGGGCCTCTATTTTCAGGGCCTTTTCCTCGGCCCCTAAAATCTTCTCTTCCCACTCTTTCAACTGCGGGGTTATGAACCGCTCGGCGTTGACAAGGGTCTGCTTTCTTATGTAGTCGTCAGGGGCGTTGGCGATGTTGGACTTCGTAATCTCGATATAATAGCCGAATACCCTGTTGTACCCCACCTTGAGGGTGTTAATGCCGGTGCGTTCGCGTTCGCGCGTTTCCAGATCAACCAGAAACTGATCGGCGTGCTGGCTCAAATTGCGCAGCTCATCGAGTCCGGTATCGTAACCGGCCGCAATCACACCGCCAT
>JACPGA010000258.1 GCA_016182705.1 Deltaproteobacteria bacterium | reverse complement strand
GTAAGGGGGCTTGATTACTACACAAGGACGACCTTCGAGATAACCGCCGACACCGGCCTCGGCTCGCAGAACGCGGTTGCCGCCGGCGGCAGATACGACGGCCTCGTCGAAGAGCTCGGAGGGCCAGCTACCCCGTGCTTTGGCTTTGCCATAGGCATGGAAAGGCTCGCTTTGCTCATTGACCGCGAACAGGCGGCCAAGGCCCCGCTTACGGTCTTTATCGCACTCGGGATTTATGCCGAGAAAAAAGGCGTTGAGCTCGTCTCCGCATGGAGAGAGGCCGGAATAAGGGTGGTCGAGGACTTTTCCGCCGGAGGCTTGAAGTCCAGGATGAAGCGGGCGGACAGGCTCGGGGCTGACTACGCCGTTATTCTCGGCGAGAACGAGTTGAATGAAGGGGTCGCCACCGTAAAAGACATGAAGCAGGCCACACAGGAGACAGTCGCCTGGGACAAGGTGGCCGCCCTTATTAAGGGCAGCAAGTAATTGAAGGGTGCCTCTAAAATTAGAAATTTTTTCCGAGGTCGAGGAAGTGCGGAAATGAAAAGCGCAGCATATATTGATAATATGTGAGCATTTTCATTTGCGCCCTGACAAAGAGATCGGGAAAAAGAGCAATTTTTAGAGGTACCCTGAAGGGAAAGGGGGAAGCTTGCACCTCCCGGTGATAGATTCGCCACTTGTCATAATCGCTGCCCTCATCATATTCATACTGACCGCGACAGGCGTGGTGCTCGTCCTCTGGATAGCCATGCCCTTTTCCATGTTCGGCGTCAAGGGACACCTTAAAAAGATGGTGGAGGAGCAGGAGAAGACGAACAGGCTCCTTGAAGCGCTCGTCGAATCAATTCGTAAAGAAAGCCCCGGTCCCGCCGAAAAGAAGGAAGACAACCCTTAGTACGTCCCACTGCGGCTGGAAGCCGATAGATAATGACTGAAAAAAAGACCCTTACAATCGAGTTCGTGGCCGCCCTGCTCAAAAAAAGAGGGCTAATGACGGAGAACGACGAAAGGGAACTCGCCATAAAGGGCGATGCCGGGAAGGCAAGGCTCCGCAAATCGCAGGAGTCGTTCTATTCTTCCAAGCGCCTTCAGACCGTCTCCGAGACCATCTCCGCAGCCGAGGTCATAGCCTCTTTCGAGTTCCTTGTCCCCGGCACTGAAAAGTATCTTACCGAAGACATGATAACCGAGGCGATAGCCTCTGAAGCGGGCCTTCCGTACAGGAAGATAGACCCGCTGAAGCTCAATCTCGAAACTGTCACTTCCCAGATACCCAGGCCCTTCGCCCAGAGGCACCTCGTGGTGCCGATAGAGGAAAAGGGCGGAATAATAACACTGGCGGTCGCGGACCCGTTCAACCTCGAGGCCGTGGAGAACCTCAAGCACTCGAGGAAGATGAAGTTAGAGCTGGTATTGAGCTCGAAGTCCGACATCCTGAAGATAGTGAGGGAGTTCTACGGCTTCAGGTACTCGGTAAGCGCGGCTCAGAAAGAGTCGGGCGGCGTTGCCGACCTCGGGAACCTCGAACAGTACGTAAGGCTCAAGGGCGCGGTCGAGCTTGAGGCCACAGACCAGCACATAGTGAACGCGGTCGAGTACCTCCTCCATTACGCTTACGACCAGAAGGCGTCAGATATACATATTGAGCCAAAAAGGGAGCGCTCCCTCGTCAGGCTCCGGATCGACGGTGTCCTGCATTACATCCATTCAGTGCCCAAGGCCGTCCACCCCTCGATCGTATCGCGCATAAAGATGCTCTCCCGCATGGACATAGCGGAAAAGAGAAAGCCGCAGGACGGGCGCATAAAGACCTCTTTCAGGGACAGGGAGATGGAGCTTCGCGTATCGACCCTTCCGACTGCCTTCGGCGAGAAGATAGTCATAAGGATATTCGACCCGGAGGTCCTGTTCCAGGACCTTTCAGGGCTGGGTTTTACACCGAGGGAGCGCGAGCTGTTCAGCTCGTTCCTCAAGAGGACGTACGGGGTCGTGCTCGTGACCGGGCCGACCGGAAGCGGCAAGACGACTACTCTTTATTCGGCGTTGAAGTCGTTGTCCTCGCCTGAGGTGAACATAGTCACCATAGAGGACCCGATAGAGATGATAGTCGAGGAGTTCAACCAGGTCGGGGTACAGCCGCTTATCGGCGTGGACTTTGCCGGGAGCCTCCGGACTATCCTCCGCCAGGACCCTGACATAATAATGGTAGGAGAGATAAGGGACAAGGATACCGCGACGAACGCGGTGCAGGCGGCCCTTACGGGACATCTCGTGTTCTCGACGCTCCATACGAATGACGCGCCTTCAAGCATAACGAGGCTGATTGATTTGGGCGTGCCGCCCTTTCTGATAAATTCGACGGTTGCCGGGGTGCTCGCCCAGAGGCTGGTGCGTAAGATTTGCGTCCACTGCCGCAAGGAAAGGGTCTTGAAGCTTGAAGAGGCGCAGAACCTCAGGCTTAAAACAGACCGCGAGTACAGGGTGTCTTTCGGTGAAGGCTGTCCCGAGTGCAGGGGCACTGGCTACAAGGGCAGGACCGGTGTTTTCGAGATACTCGACATGACGGAAAAGATGAAGGCCGTAGTGGCAAAGACAACCGACGCCGGGGTGATATTCAAGGCCGCCCGCGAAGAGGGTTTGTCAACTCTGCGCGAGTCGGCGGTAAGAAAGATGCTCCAGGGGCAGACGACTTACGAGGAAGTGATAACGGTAACATGAAAATAACAAAAGCAGAATTCATATCAAGCGCGGCCAAGACAAGCCAGTGCCCGGCCACAGGCCTGCCGGAGATCGCGCTCATCGGCAGGAGCAACGTCGGGAAGTCTTCCCTCATAAACGCGTTCACGAACAGGAAAGCCCTTGCCAAGACAAGCTCGCAGCCGGGAAAGACCCGGCTCATCAACTTCTACGCGATAAACTCGACCTTTTGCCTGGTCGACCTCCCGGGTTTCGGCTCCGCCAAAGTCTCCCATGACGAAAGAAGGTCATGGGAGCTTATGGTAAACGAATACTTCGAGAAGAGGGAATCGCTCAAGGGCGCGCTCGTCATACTCGACCCCAGGCGCGATGCCGGGCCGGTCGAGGAAAACCTTTTCGGCTGGATAAGGGACAGGAATCTGGCGTACACGGTCGTATTCACGAAAATAGACAAGCTCTCCAAAAACCAGCTCGCGCAGAGGCTCGCCGCGCTTAAAAAGGCCATCCCGCTGGAAACTCCGGTGCTTTTCTCGGCGGTTTCCGGCGACGGCAAGATACAGCTCGGCAAGAGGCTCCACGAGATGCTTGAGCAGACCGGAAAGTGATTCGGGTCACTGACTACGGCCTTGATACGGCGGTAAATTGGTTGTGGACGGGTATCCCCGCAAGCGCAGGTGTTGGTTTTTCCTTGACAAATATTTGAAAAAGGGATTAATTTCGACAAATGAAGCATAAAACGATTATTACCGCGGCCCTGGTGGCCTTTGTTGCCACCGGATGCGCCGGGATGAACGAGCAGCAGCGGTCCATTGACAAGCTTAACCTGCAGGTGACAGACCTCCAGTCAGCGCTTGAGAAGACTAACTCAAAGATCGACGACCTCGGGAACAAGTTCGTTCTCCTCCAGGAGAAGATAGAGGCTTCCAGGGCCGACATAGACAAGCTCAGCGCGGGGATTGTGCCGTCGCACCCGCCTGAAGGCCTCACCGTAGTCCCGCTTGCGGAAGAAGAATTGAGGTACAACCCCGGCCCCAGCCAGAAGGGGCACACCATGAAAAAGGAAACAGGAGAGGCGAGCGCTGAAGTTCTGTACAACAAGGGCCAGGACTTATTTCTGTCCGGGAGGTACGAAGAGGCCCGGGGAGCTTTCGCCGCTTTTCTCAGGGCCTATCCCAGGCATGGCCTTTCAGACAACGCGCTGTACTGGATAGGGGAGTCCCACTACGCGGAAAAGGACTTCGCGAGGGCGCTTGAGAAGTTCAGGGAGATTGCCGATAAATACCCAGGTGAGAACAAAGCGCCGGACGCTCTTTTGAAGGCGGGTTTTTCACATATGGAAATGAACGAGGGTGACAGGGCCAGGGCCGTACTTGAAAAGGTCATTGCCATGTATCCCGGAACAGACGCCGCCGCCAAGGCCAGAAAGGCTCTTGAGAGCGCGCTCACAAAGGAAGGTATGAGATGAGCCTTAAGCGGACACAGCTACTGTCAATTGCGGCGGCGCTTTTTTTCACGGCTGGCGCGGCCTTTGCCGACGAGCCGGGAGCAGTTGCCGTCGAGGCCGTCGAGCCCTCAGGCGACAAGCCGCCCGAAGTCATCTATCACAAGATAGTCCCGAAAGACACGCTCTGGGACATCACCGAGCATTATCAGAAAGACCCGTTCAAATGGCCGAGCGTATGGAAGCTCAACCCGTATATATCCAACCCGCATCTCATATATCCCGGCAATACAGTTAAATTGACGCCCGGTGGCATCGAGATACTCGAGCCGGACGACATGAAAGCCGAAGGGCTCGGCAAGGTCGGGTTAGAGCCTGACGGCGAGCTCGTCCTCGAACCGGAAGCCGGGGAAGAGCCGGTACAGGCCGCCGCCCCTGCTCCAGCGGCCCCGAAAGGCCAGAGCTTGAGCGACTCCGCCATGGCCAGGAGCGGCTTCATAACCGAGAGGGAATTGCAGGCCAGCGGGGCTATAATAGGGCCTAAAGAGAAAAAGATCCTCATAACCAGCGATGACGAGGTCTTTATCTCGTTCAAGGAAAAAGATGGCATAAAGCAGGGCAGCCGGTACACCGTCTACACCACCGGCAGGCAGATAACGCACCCTGACACGGGTAAGCCCGTAGGGTACGAGATAGACATACTCGGCAGCATCACCGTGACCAGGGCCGATGGCGTTGTGGAGGCGCTGGTC
>JACPGA010000265.1 GCA_016182705.1 Deltaproteobacteria bacterium | reverse complement strand
CTTTTTTACGACCTTGCTGTAATCGTCGGCAAAGCCGATCGCCCCCATGCCGAGAGTGACGAAGAGCAGCAGCCAGACATAAGGGCTCGTAAGGTTGCCCCACAGGAGAACCGACCCGGCCACGACGATGAGGATTATGGCCCCACCCATTGTGGGCGTTCCGGCCTTGCTCATGTGGCGCGCCGGGCCGTCGTCTCTTATGACCTCGCCGAACTTCATCTTCCTCAGCTTCTCGATGAGATAGGGGCCAAGGAGGAAACTCAAAACCAGCGCGGTTATGGCCGCGTAGATGGTCCTGAAGGTAATATACTGGAACACGTTGAACAACGTGTGGTATTTAGCCAGGGGATAAAGAAAATAATGAAGCATTTACGAGTTGCCTTCCTTGGGCTTTTATCCGCCGGGCTTCAGGCCCGGACGGTTACTTTCTGAGCCCCTCTACTACTTCCTCGAGGGCTGCTCCCCTCGAGCCTTTCACCAGTACAGTGTCCCCCTCGTGGAGGATCCTTTTCAAAAGCTCCAGAGCGTTCCTCTTGGAGCCGAAGCTGAATACATCCTTGAGCCCCGCCCTTCTCGCTCCCTCGGCGGTCGTCTCGCTTGAATTGCCTATGGCAACCAGCACATAAACGCCACGCTCAGCCGCCATCTTGCCGACCACGGCCTGCTCTGAGTCGCTCGCGGTTCCAAGCTCGAGCATGTCGCCAAGGACGGCGACCTTTCTGCCCCTAGCTTCCTTAAGCGTTCTCAATGCCGAGCCCATTGATTCGGGGTTGGCGTTGTATGTGTCATCCAGCACCGTAAACCCGCCTGACCTTATGAGGCCCATCCTGCCCTTTACCGGGGTCCAGGCCTCAAGCCCGGGGGCCATGTGCTCAAGAGGCACTCCGAGCGAAAGAGCGGCGGCTATCGCTGCCGCGCCGTTTACGGCGTTCGTCAGGCCGGGGGAGGCGAACCTTACGTTTATCCTCTTGCCCCGCACATTGTAGACGGCGTTTGCCCCGGCAAGGCCCGCCTCGCCTGCTCCGGTCGAGGAGTCTTCGACAAAAACATCGGCCTTCTGCTTCATGCTGTATGTGACAGTCTGGCCGCCAGAACCCGCGGCCTTGACCACCCAGGGGTCGTCGATGTTTACTACCTTTATACCGTGAGCGGCGAGCATCGAGAATATCGGCCCCTTTGCCCTCGCGACTCCTTCGAGCGAGCCGAGCGTCTGGAGGTGGCCTCTTCCGATGTTGGTTATGAGCGAGATGTCGGGAACGCACATGGCTACCAGCCTTTCCATTTCCCAGTCTTCGCTTATGCCCAGCTCTATTACAGCGGCTTCATGGGCTTCTTCAAGTCTGAAGATGGTCAGAGGAACGCCGATGAGGTTGTTCTTGTTGCCCTCTGTCTTCAGGACGTTCCTCGATACGGAAAGGATGGAGGCTGTCATCTCCTTGGTCGTGGTCTTCCCGGCGCTGCCAGTTATGGCGATGACCGGTATCCTGTAAAGGCCTCTTACATGCGAGGCGAGAGCGCCCAAAGCCCTCAATGTGTCTTCAACTACTACGGCGGGCGCCCCTTGGGGCAGGCCATTGAGGCAGGCGTCGTTATCAACGACCACGCCGGACGCGCCCCTGGCGAGCACATCTTTTACAAAGGCATGTCCGTCAAAGTTCGGCCCTTTCAGAGCGAAGAACAGGTCCCCGGCATTGACCTTTCTCGAATCGGTCGACACACCCGTGACAAAGCTGCCCTGCCCGCCTTTGAGCGCCCCTTTTAACGCGGCGGCTATGTCGTTGAACGATATTTTCATATTATTGGTGGGCCGCCTGAGCCGCGCCCTCTGCAATCGCTTCTTGTATCACTTCAAAATCATCGAAGTGATGCTTCACGCCCTTTATAATCTGGTAGTCCTCATGCCCCTTGCCGGCAACTAATATGGTATCTCCGCTGCCTGCCAAAGCCACGGCCTTTCTTATGGCCTCTTTCCTGTCAGGGACGACCATGTAGCCCTTTTCAGAAGGGACGCTTTCCGGCTCGAACTTCCTGAGGCCCTTTATTCCTGCCTCTACTTCTTTTATTATCTCCAGCGGGTCTTCGTCCCTCGGGTTGTCGGAAGTGACAATCGTAAAGTCCGAAAGACGCGCTGATATCTCAGCCATCTTCGGCCTCTTGAGCCTGTCCCTGTTCCCGCCGCAGCCGAAGACCGTGATAAGCCTGCCGCTCGTGACGGGCCTCAATGCCTGCAATGCCCTTTCAAGCGCGTCCCCGGTATGGGCGTAATCGACATAGGCCCTGAAGACCCTCGAACCCTTTGACTCTATTTTCTCAAGCCTGCCCGGCACCCTTTCAAGGGCTGAGATGCCTTTACTTATGGCCTCTTTGCCGATGCCTATGGCAGAGGCCACGGCAATTGCCCCGAGTATGTTCTGGAGGTTGTACTCGCCAACCAGGTGGGAAGAGACCTGGACATCGCCTGCAGGAGTCGCTATTACGGCCTCTGTGCGTCCTTCGAGGAGCGAGAAGTTTTTAGGATAAACGCTCGCGCCCTGCTTGAGGCTGAAGGTCAGAGCGTCTGCAAAAGTCTCTTTGAGCCTTTTGCCCCAGGGGTCGTCGATATTTATGACCGAAGCCCCGCCGGTTTCATGCAGATTACTGAACAGGAGGGATTTGCACCTGAAGTACTCATCCATTGTCTTATGGTAATCGAGGTGGTCGTGCGTGAGGTTCGTGAAGACCCCTGCCTTGAACCTGCAGCAGCCGACCCTTTTCTGTTCGAGCGCGTGGGAGGAGACCTCCATTACGCAATGCGTAACTCCGCCCTCGGCCATCTCTTTTAAAATGGCCTGAAGCTCCGGGGCCTGAGGCGTCGTATGGGGCGCGGCAAATACCCGGCCATTGTAGCGGTAGTTTACAGTACCGATGACGCCGGGGTTGGCCCCGGCAGACCTGAGAATGGACTCGAGGATATAGGTCGTGGTGGTCTTGCCGTTGGTGCCGGTTATGCCTAAAAGGACGAG
>JACPGA010000264.1 GCA_016182705.1 Deltaproteobacteria bacterium | reverse complement strand
TTCTCGTGAATGGTCGCCATCCTCTTTCTTATTCTCTCGAAAGGGATGTGGCTGGCGCGCGGGTTGGCTTTCGCAAGCCCGTCGAGGTCCACACCGGCCCTTGCGGCGGCTGTGAGGAGCGCGCCTTCCGTGGGGTCGCCGGATATTGTCCATTCGCCTGAAGGAGTTTTCGGGCCGTTGAGGCGGGCGTTGTTGCACAGGGCTGTTATCTCCAGCAGCTCCCTTATTCCGCCGGCCGTAAAGTCGTCCCCGCCAAGGTCCCTGCCTTCATAATGAAACGAGCCTTCAGGGGCATATCCAGTACCTTTCACGCTGAAGGTCCTGCCATTTGAATAGACCTCTCTCACCGACATCCTGTTCTCTGTGAGAGTGCCCGTCTTGTCGGTGCATATGACCGTAGTCGAGCCGAGGGTCTCGACGGACGAGAGTTTTTTTACGATGGCCCTCTGCCTGGCCATCCTTTGTACGCCCATCGCGAGCGAAAGGGAGACTGTCGGCAGGAGCCCTTCAGGCACGTTCGCGACGATTATGCCTATGGCGAAGATGAAGCTCCCGGCCAGGGTTAGCCCGCCGAATTGCCAGCCGAGGAGGAAAAAGGCAACCCCCAGGCTAACGGCAATGAGCGTCACTGTCTTTGTGAGGCGGGATATCTCTTTTTGAAGCGGGCTTGTCTCGCTCCTTATGGCCTGCGTCAGGGAAGCGAGCCGCCCTATCTCGGTGTCCATGCCGGTTGCGGTGACGACCATCGTGCCTGTGCCGGAAGCAACGGAAGTCCCGGCAAAGGCCATGTTCGGTATCTCGGTCCAGTTGAACTCACGCCCGGCCTCTATGGCCCCTGCCGTCTTCCAGACTGGCCTTGACTCTCCCGTGAGAGCGGAATTGTCTACTTTCAGGTCGTCAGATGAGATGAGCCTGCCGTCAGCCGGTATGCTGGCGCCTTCAGATAATTCTATGAGGTCGCCCGGCACGAGCCCTGTCGCGTCGATATCGGTTTCCTTGCCGCCGCGTATGGTTTTGACTCTCATGGGAAGGAGCTTTGTAAGGGCCTCGACAGCCCTTTCGGCCTTGTACTCCTGTATGAAGCTGAAAGCGGCGTTGATGATGATGACCAGGAAAATGGCCCAGCCGAGCTCCGGCATCCCGGCTATGAAGGCCAGGAGCCCGCCTGCCCACAGCAGGGCCGCTAAAAGGTTCAGGAAGAGGTTTTTCGCCAGGTCGGCAAGAAGCCGCCGTCCCTTCACACGTTTTATCGTGTTTGGACCGGTTTGAGCCAGCCTCCGGGCGGCTTCTTCCTCGGTGAGGCCTTTATCCGAGGTGGCAAGTTCCGAGAGGACGTCTTCGCGCTCGAGGGGCAGATACAGGGCTTTTGACGACCCCTCCGCCGCCTTTACCGCCCTTTTAGCGTCTTCATCGGTCGAGGCCCCGAGCACTGTGTGCGTGAAAGCCCTGTCAAGGAGAAGGGCCTCGAGCCTTGAGAGGAGCTGCATATGAGTGCCGCTCTCCTTCATGGGCGACACGACCGTGAAAAAGACCCGGGCGCTCTGGTTGCTGCCTTTACGAGATACGGCTTTTTTCGTAACGGCGAGGGCTATGACAGTGCTTTGAGCCTCTTCGGCGAGACAGTGGAATATGGCCCCGCCTGTGCCTGCGAGAGCGCCTTCCGAGCTCTCATGCGCCTCGAGGTCGCGGAAGATACAGGCCATTTTTTGAAAACGGGAGGCGGGCATTTTCTGAGTCTGTATAAAAGCAATATTTTCAATAACCTATTGAAAAAAGGATTGTGCCATGCTATAAGAGCATATTCTACTTTAGAATGGTTACAGTTTTCTGGCTGGGCCGCTCTTAACCTGGTGCCGCATGTATATTCATTCAAGTTTCCGCAACGAAACCAATTCCAGGGCAGAGCAGGGCCTTCCTGTCCTGCTCGATAAGCTCTACGGCGAACGGGGCTGGGATTTTCGCGGCTACAAGAAAATGACGCTCTTGAGGCGCGTATCCAAAAGGCTTCATGCCACCGGCTGCTCTTCATTAAGCGAGTACCTGCGCCTTCTTGAAAACGACCCCAGTGAGTACTCTCGCCTGTTCTCCAGCATAACAATAAAAGTAAGCGAGTTTTTCCGGGAGCCGGAGGTCTTTGCGGCCATCGCGGAAATATTGCGGGGCGAGTTCTGCGGCACCCCGGTAAGGGCATGGTGCTGCGCCTCGGCTTGCGGCGAAGAGGCCTATTCCGTTGCCATGCTCTTTTCGGAATGCCTGGGAATGGATGCCCTTGGAAAGGCGAAGGTTTTCGCGACCGATATAGACGCCGACGCCCTTGAGCAGGCCAGGCGCGCCACATACAGGATTGATTCGATGCTGAACGTGGCGCCTGATATGAAGGACCGCTATTTCATTCCCAAAGACGGTTTGTATAAGGTGAAATACGGCATAAGAAACCTCGTCAAGTTCGGCACGCTGGACATCGTCCAGAGCACGCCTCTTTCCGGCATGCAGCTTGTGCTTTGCAGGAACCTGTTCATATATTTCGGCAAGCCGCTTCAGGAAAAAGTATTTCAGAAACTCGATTACGCCTTGAAGCCCGGCGGGCTCCTTGCGCTCGGCAAGGCCGAGGTGCTGCCTCAACCTTACATGCACGGATATGTACCTGTCGGCAAGGGGTTAAATCTCTTCAGGAAAAAAGGATAATGGAAAGATCACCTTTAAAGCTGTTTTCATCCATGCCGGTCGGCTTCAAGCTGACGGCAGTTTTCATCGTGGTCGTGCTCGCGCCCATGCTGATTCTCGCCTTTGTCTCTTACAGGGTCATTGATTCCAGGCTGATGGAGCAGGCGCGCGAAGAGGTCGCAAATGGCATGAAAGCCGCCTGGACCGAATATTTCATAAGAGGCGAGCAGATGCGCTATGGCATGATGCAGGCCGCCTCGATGGAGGAGATAAAAAAGGCGGTCGCCAGGAATGATGCCGAGTACCTCCGGAAAGTCATGATCCAATGGAGTCAGATGAGGCCCTATGTGGACATTTGGGCCGTCACCGACGGCAGCGGCCGCGTGATAGCGAGGATCAACAGTCAGTTCACCGGGGACACGCTCCTTCTGGGAGGACTGGTCCCGCATGCCATTAATTCCAAATCTCCGCAAATATCAACTGAGCTGATCCCGGCTGACGTGATCAAGCTCGAAGGCAACAGCGTCTCTGAGATGGCAGCCCTTCCGGACACGATGGGCTCGGGAGTCAAAGCTGATGTGCTGGCCCTGACCGTCGTCACGCCTGTGCTGGATGACAATCAGTCGGCCATAGGGGCCATTGTGACGGCGGACGTCCTTAATAATGACAGTTTCGTCCCTGACACGGTCTCATACAAGCACCCCGGCCTTTTCACGACCATTACCGCCGGCGGGAGGAGGATAGCGACAAATCTGGCCGCTCCCGGAGTCGGCACATTCAGGGGGACGCGCGTTGAAGGAGATGTGAGAGGGCTTGTCGCGGACGGCAAGAGCGAGTACGCGGAATGGAGCGTAAAGGGGCTGACCCTCATATCGAAGTTCGAGCCCATAAAAAATCACAAAGGGAACGTCATAGGTTCTCTTGACGTAGGGCTTTCAAAGGAGAGGACCTGGGCTATACAGAAAGGCAACCAGAAGGCAGTGGTCGTCGTGACCCTGCTGGGCCTGACCTTCTCAATTCTTGCCGCGCTCATATCAGCCCGGAGAATAACGAAGCCGCTGAAGGAACTGAAAGAAAAACTCGCCGCTTTCGGCTCCGGAGACATTGAAGCCCGCATTGACCTCTCGAAATTAGGCGGGTACAACGGCAAAGGCGACGAGCTTTCGCTCCTGGCTGGAAGCTTCAACAAGATGATGGACGACGTCAGCTTGAGGGAAGCGGAAAAAGGGAGATACCTCAAGGAGATCGAGCAGAAGGGGCAGGCGCTCGCCGGGCTCAATGAAAACCTCAGGGTGGCAAACGAGGAACTGGAGATAGCCTATGAGGAGACCCAGAGCCAGACAGAGGAGCTGCACGCCATCAACGAGGAATTGAAGCTCCTCAACGAGGACCTCGACCGCAAGAACCTGGAGCTTCAGAAGGCCAACAGGACGATAACGCGGGAGGAAGAGGAGCTCAAACAGGCCAGGAACAAGCTCCGCCTCATATACGACAGCATACGCGATTATGTACTGCAGGTGAGCTATGACTACTCAAT
>JACPGA010000036.1 GCA_016182705.1 Deltaproteobacteria bacterium | reverse complement strand
CTTCAGCTCGCCTTCATCAACTCCCTGTAGCCGTCCCTCAGGGTATAGGCCAGGAGTATGGGGCAGCGGTAGTGTTCCTCAGAGTTGCAGTAGGCGTCGTAATCGAAAAGCTTCGGCACCATGTGGCTTATCGAGGCGTTGCACACGGCCTGTTCGGAAAGGTACATGCATTTGCAATCCATCTTGTTTTCTCCTTCTTTTTCCTGATTATACCTGTTGTCTGTTGCGCTCGAATTACAGTGTTGTGACAGGCAAATTAAGTAGAACAGGTTTTCACCGCATTGCAAGAAGAAGGAGGAAAAAAAACCTGCCCCATGATTCCCTTTCGGTTTATTTTCCGTTTTTCTTAAGAAATAAATCAGGAAAGAAATAAAAAACGTATCACCGCTTCAGAAAAGATGAAGAGAATGAAACAGAAGAATTCCTTAACGGAAAAGGGGGAGGCAAAAACGATTGTCAGGGTATCTGGTTTAAACAGTACAGTTATTTATTTTTGCTCCGATAACAATAGAGCGGGCTGAAAAACCGGCCCGAAAAGAACATAACTGAAAAGCATACGGCATGGATGCCGGTTTTTTTCGCAGGGATGGTAGGTGCAATGCCGCTCGTAATCAATACGAACACAACCTCGATAACAGCGCAACAGAACCTCTACGCGGCTAACTCACGCCTCAAGGTAAGCGTGCAAAGGCTCTCATCGGGGCTCCGCGTCAACAGCGCCGCCGATGACGCCGCAGGACTTTCGAGAGCTGATTCGTTGAGGGTGAAGTCCAGGATGATCCAGGCCGCCATGAGGAACATCAACGATGGCTTCAGCGCGCTCGAGGTTGCGGACAAGGCCACGGAGCAGATAACCAATCTCGTGATCAGGATGGGCGAACTTGCCGCCGGGGCCGCGCAGGGCGCGCTCGACCAGACCGGCAGGTCCTATTATAATAATGAATACAACAAACTCATCGAGGAAGTGGACAGGATAGCCAACACAACCGAGTTCGGCGGCTTCAAACTGCTGAACGGAACGAACGCGGCCCTGACAATCCATGCCGGTTTCAAAAACAGCATCAACGACCAGCTCTCCATATCCATGAACTCGCTGATAGCCGCCGGAGCCACGGATATACCCACAACAGCCCATGAGATGCTCTCCGTGGAGACCGTAGCCGACCCAGCGGTAAGCGGCGGGGGTACCATAGCGTTCAATGGCGGAGGCGGTTCACTTACGGCAGGCTCCCTGAACCAGCTCGTCAGCCTGATCAATATGACCTCAGCGGATAATGGCGTATCAGCGTCGGTCGCGGGAGGTCCCGGGGCTTACAGCCTGAGGCTTGTAAGCACCACGGCGGGGACCGGCAATGACATCAGCATAGGCATGAACTCGTCCCCATTTCAGACCTTTACGGTGACGCCTGCCCAGGACGCCGAACACATCGGCGGGGGGCTCAGCCTCAGCGCGAACGCTCTGACCTCGGCTGCGGCCGCGCGTGGCGCTATGGACGCCATAAGCTCAGCGCTTAAAACCATAAACGACGCGAGGGCCGTCTACGGGGCCTCGACCAACAGGCTGAAATCCGCCCTTGCCAATCTTCAAGGAACCTTCACCAATTATCAGGCTGCCGAGTCAAGGATCCGCGACGCTGATTTTGCCTTCGAGACCGCCCAGTACTCCAGGAACAGTATAATAGTGCAGGCTGGCACATCGGTACTTGCCCAGGCGAATTCATCGCCGCGCAGTGTCTTGTCGCTCTTGAGTTAATCAGGCGCAGGCGGGCCATGAATCGGGGATTGAGAAATAAAAAAAAGCCGCTTTCGCGGCCTTTTTTTATTTCAGATCAAGTCCGGATCAGACGAGCCGCATGGACTCGAGCCTGGCTATCCTCTCCTCCATAGGCGGGTGCGTGCTGAACAGCTTCATCATCGACCCTCCTGAAAGCGGGCTCACGATGAACATATGACTCGTTGCCGGGTTCGCGTTCATCGGGATCCTGTGAGAGGCCATGTGCAGTTTACGAAGCGCGTTCGCCAGATACATCGGGTTCCCTGATATCTGAGCGCCGCCCTGGTCGGCCTTGTACTCCCTTGAGCGGGATATGGCCATCTGCACCAGCATGGCGGCTATGGGGCCGACTATCATCATGACTATCGCGGCTATGGGGCTGCCCCCCTCGCGGTCGTCAGACCTGCCGCCGAACAGCATCGACCACTGGGCCATCTGGGCAAGGTAACTTATGGCTCCTGCAAAGGTCGCGGCTATGGTGCCCACGAGGATGTCCCTGTGCTTTATATGGGCCAGCTCATGCGCGAGCACGCCTTCGAGCTCCTCCCTGCTGAGTATCTTCAATATGCCGGTCGTCACTGCCACGACGCCGTGGGCCGGGTTTCTGCCGGTGGCAAAAGCGTTCGGCTGAGGCTGGTCCATTATGTAGACCTTGGGCATGGGGAGCCCCGCCGCCATTGAAAGCCTCATGACGCTCGAATAAAGCTCCGGGGCCTCGGCTTCGGTCACGGGCTTGGCGCCGTACATCTTGAGGATTATCTTGTCGCTGAACCAGTAACTGATGAAGTTCATGGCAAAGGCGATTATAAGGGCCATGGTCATGCCTGACCTGCCCCCTATGACCGCTCCGACCGCGACGAGCATGAGAGTTAGAGTTACCATGAGAACTGCCGTCTTGAGCCCGTTCATCTTCGAGTTAGCCTCCCTGCGCTGTAATGTTTTGAAAATAAAAAAGACCCTTACCGCGGAAATACATCACAATGGATTCCCCCGGTAAAGGTCTCGCTGTTAGACTCGCTAACCAGAGGCGCCGGGCCACAAGGCCGTGCTGACGGCGACACTCTGTTAAGCTACTCCCCTTTACGCATAAAATATTAACAGAATCTTACCATGAAGTCAATAGGGCGCTCCTCAGACTTTTTTCCGGCCATCCATGACGCTTTTTACCGTCCTGCTCAAGTCTGTTATCCTGTAGGGCTTGGCTATGACGGCGCTGAAACCGAAACTCTTGAAATTCGACATGATATCGTCATTGGAGTACCCGCTCGACACTATCACCCTGGCGTCCGCGTCTATCTCCAGGACCCTTCTTACAGCCTCTTTTCCGCCCATGCCGGCCGGTATGGTAAGGTCCATTATCACGGCGTCAAAAGGCCTGCCGGCCCTCATCTCGTCGCCATACCTGGCGATCGCCTCATGGCCGTTTTCAGCGAACTCGACTTCGTATCCCAGCTCTTCCAAGATTGTTCCAGCCGCTTCCCTTACCATATGTTCGTCGTCCATCACAAGAATTCTGCCATGGCCGCGCTCGAGTTCCTCTTCTACTCTTCCGCCCTTTTCAGGAAGCGGCTTCCCGGTGACCGGAAGATATATGCTGAATGTGGTGCCTTTGCCTCTGTGGCTTTCAAGCTCGACAAAACCGTCGTGGTTCCTGATGATCGAGTAGACGGTAGCCAGCCCCAGACCGGAGCCCTCTTTTTTAGTTGTGAAGTACGGGTCAAAGACCTTGCCGAGGTGTTCCTCTTTTATGCCCTTGCCTGTGTCCGAGACCTGTATCCTCAAAAACCTGCCTTGGCGGCCTCTATCCTGACCTTCCACGACCGCGGTCGATACCGTTATTATGCCACCGCCCGGCATGGCCTGGTCGGCGTTTATGAGAAGGTTGTGGATTACCTGGCTTATCTGCCCCTCGTCGGCCTCCACGGCCGGGAGGCTCCCTGGCATATCAATATTGCACTTTATATTCGAGCCCCTGACCGAAAAACTCGCCGATTCCCTTATAATGCCGCTCAGGTCCACGGCCATTTTAACAGGCAGGCCGCCCCTTGAGAAAGTGAGCAGCTGCTTTGTGAGGTCCTTTGCCCTGTGCGCCGCGTTGTCAGCGTCGATGAGTGGTTTGGCTACCTTCTCGTCTTTCTGCGACAGGAGCCTTGCAACCGACAGGTTGCCTATTATCGCGGTGAGGAGGTTGTTGAAGTCGTGGGCTATTCCGCCCGCGAGCGTCCCGAGGGACTCAAGCTTGCTGGCCTTCAGCAGCTCTTCTTCCCGCTTCTTCCTTTCAGCTATATCGCGCACCAGCAGTATCGCCGCCTTCTGGCCGTGCCAGAGCGTCTTGGATGCGGCCATTTCAACCGGCACCAGCGCTCCGGCGGAGGTCTTGAACGGGACCTCATTATGGCAATACTGGCCGGAATCGAGGGCGTCTTTCAGCCCGTGACAGCCGGCAAGCTCCGTTATTTCACCGAAGCTCATCTTCAACAGCTCGCCGGGAGCATATCCTATCATCTCGGCAAGGCGCCTGTTGAAGTAGATGACCCTGCAATCACCTTCAAGAGCGACTATCGCGATGCCGTCGTTCGCGGAGAGGGCCCGGAAGTTCTGCTCGCTTTCCCGGAGTTCTTCTTCCATGCGCTTTCTTTTGGTCGTTTCCCTGAAAGCCGCCAGAAGGGCTGGCTCTTCTCCCCATGTCGTGGCCACTGTCCTTGCCTCGGCGTATGCCCGTCCACCGTCCTTGAGGACCTCGACGTCCTTCGTGCCCAGGCCGCTCAAGAGGATAAAGAACTGCTTGCCTTCCATGTCTTCGTATTTCGCGCCGAAAAGCTCCTCGGCGGCCCTGTTCATGAAAAAGACAGTGTTGTCGCGGCCTGCTACTACTATCGCGTCGGCGCTCGTCTCAAGGAGCCTTCTGTAATTCGCCTCGGACTCCTGAAGCTGCCTTGTCCTCTTCAGTACCCTTTCCTCGAGGTTCTCGTTAAGGAGCTGAAGCTCCTTCTGCGTCGCCGTAAGCTCCCGGTTCTGCTGAACCGCGTTCTCGTAAGTGGACAGCAGGAACGTCAGTATCTGCTTCTTGCCGGACTTTATGGTATATCTTTCTCCGGCAAAGCTCACTTCTATGCTGGAAGAATCGTCTCCTTCCCTGTTTGCCGAGCTGAGGAGGGTCTCTATCTTTGAGATAAGATAGCGCTCCTCGAATGGTTTCGTGAAAAACGCGTCCGCCACGACAGACGCCCTCTGGACGATGTCTTTCCTGTCCATGAGCGATGTTATGAGAATGACCGGCACGCGAGAGAGCGGCTCGATCTGTTTCATCCTGTAGGCGAGCTCATAGCCGTCCATTACCGGCATGACCACGTCGCTGATGATGAGCGTGGGCGTCTTCTTGCTGGCCAGGTCAAGGCACTCCTGCCCGTTCGAGGCGAGAAGGACCGAATAACCCCTGCGTTCGAGCAGAAACTTGAGCTGCTCGGCCTGCGTCGGGCTGTCTTCGGCGACTATTATGGTGACGTCCTTTGTTCCGGCGCGCGCCGGCTGCCCTATGGAAAGCATGCCTTCTATCCTGGCGAGCAGGGCCTGCTCGTTATACGGCTTTACGACGAAATCGTCAGCCCCGCACTCCATGCCCCTTACAACTTCCCTGGGGTCGGAAAGCTGGGTTAAAAGGATGACAGGAATGGACTTCAATGAATCCCGGGCTTTCATGGACTTGCAGAGCTCGAAGCCGTCCATCTCCGGCATGACTATGTCAGCCAGCACCAGAAGAGGCTTTTCTTTTTCAAGCACCTCAAGGGCTTCGCGGCCGCTGTACGCCAGTTTTGAAGCGTACCCTGCCCGGCCCAAAGTCTCCTCGATCTGCCGTGCCTGCGTCGGACTGTCCTCTACGACCAGTATGAATTCTCTCACGTCCATGCCGTTATCACTGTCTCTGTCATCTCTTTTCCCTCACCTTGACGATGCCTTCTATCTTGGAAGGTATCCTTTCGGGCGGAAGCACGTAGGCGGCCCCCCCGAGCCTGGCCGCTTCTCCAGGCATACCGTAGACAACGGAACTTTCCTTGTCCTGAATTATAGTGACCCCGCCCATGTCCCTTATCTTTTTCATCTCTTCGGCCCCGTCCTTTCCCATGCCTGTAAGGAGCACCGCCACGACCTCTCCACCATAGGTTTCCAGGGCTGAACGGAAAAGAAAGGAGATGGACGGCTTTATCCCGTTCTCCGGCGCCTCCGTGCTGAGGACAAACCTGCCGGTAGCGTCCACGCCCATATGGCAATCGTCAGGGGCGAAGTAGACCCGGCCCGGGAGGGCCCTTTCGCCGTCCCTGGCAAGGCTTATCGGCAGGCTTATCACCGCCCCGAGCCATTCGATCATGCCTTCGATAAAGCCCTTTGTTATATGCTGAACTACAAGTATGGGAGCCGGAAAATCAGCCTTGAAGCCGGAGAGCACGGTCTGCAGGACCGGAGGCCCGCCTGTCGAGGCTCCCATGAGCACGGCTTTTATGTTTTTTGCCTCGTCAAACGGCTCTTTCGGAGCAAGAGGCAGCCGCCTGTTCTTGCGCCAGCGCCTCACGACCCTGACCTCGCTCATCAGCTTTACCGTGCTTATGAGCTCGCGGGCCGACCTCTCGTAATCCGCGTGCCCGAGGCCGGGCGGCTTTTCGACTATCGCCAGAGCGCCGGCCTCAATGGCCCGGAAAGACTGCTCTACCTGGTCCCGGTTGTAATTGGCGCTGACAATCACTATGGGGACGGGGTGTGTCTCCATTATCCGGCTCGTGGCCTCGTGTCCGTCCATGCCTGCCATCTTGATGTCCATTGTTATGACATCAGGCCTTTCAGCCTTCACGAATTCGACAGCCTCTTCACCGCTCGACGCCTCTCCGATGACTTTTATGGAAGAGTCTGCCTCGAATATATGTTTCAAGTGCTGCCTTGCGACAGCTGAATCGTCTACTATGTATATGTTTATCAATTCGGTTTGCCCCGGCCCCCTGCCGCTCAATAGTCTTGGGCCGCGCGGGAGCGAATTCCCGTCGAAACGGCCTTTTATTTGTTTTCAGTAATAAATATAAATCGCCCTGCCGTTCTTCCCTGTGTTAAAAACGACGGCTTTGGCCGCCCGTCAGGGCGTAAGCCTTTTAATTATCTCCAGCAGGTTATTCTGGTTGAAGCTGCTCTTTATCATGTAGGCGTTAGCGCCGGAGTCGATACCGCGCTCCCGGTCCTCACGGGTCTCGAGAGCGGTCACCAGCACCACGGGTATCTCGGATAATTCCTTATCAGCCCTCAACCTGGCCGTGAGCTCGAACCCGTTCATCCTCGGCATCTCGACGTCAGAGACGATTATGTCGAATTTCTCAGTCTTCGCGAGCGTCCATGCGTCAACTCCGTCTACGGCCGTCATCACGGCATAGCCCGCGGTCTCGAGTATGTTCTTCAGGAGCATCCTGGAAGTTATGGAGTCTTCGGCTACGAGCACCGACCTCTTTTTCACATCCACGCGCGGCTCTGGCGCTCTTGCCGGGCCGACGGCAGCCGCCGCCGACCTCAGCAGGTCAGGGATGTTAATTATGG
>JACPGA010000259.1 GCA_016182705.1 Deltaproteobacteria bacterium | reverse complement strand
GTAAATGCGACCTTGCCGTGGCACCTTCCGCACCACTGGCCTTTGAATATCTCGTCCATGGTAATCGGGTTCGCCCCGGCCTCAGGTATGAATATCTTGGGATGGCAGTTGTTGCAGCTCAGCCAATAGGTGTGTATTGAATGCGGGAACATGACATTGGCCATGAGCGGGACTTTGGCTTCGATGAATATGTTCAGGTGAAGCGGCGGCTCTTCTTCAATGCCGGACTCAAGGGAGCCCTTCGGGTTGATGTACCCGTTCACGACGGCTGCCGTCCAGTTCACGTTTCCGGCCGGGTCCTTGGGCAGGGAGTCGAGCGCGCGGATATCGCTCGTGCCTCTTTTAAGCACGGCCCTGTTTGACATCTCTTTGTAGAATTTTTCGTAATAGTCGTCTGCCTGGCCGAAGTCGTCGGTTTTTTTCGGAGGCAGGTCGGCGTTTATTATTTCGTCAAATGATTCGCCGCATCCGGCAAGGGAAAAAAGCAGGAATAAGAGTGTGAACAGGGCCCCGGCCCCGCTGGTTATCTTTCTTGGAGAGGTCTTCAAGTTAAGCACCTTGAAACAGGAGGGCGGTTGCGGTTTTTATATTTTTTTACAGCCCTAACCTAAGTTGTACTATAGCGGGGGAGAGTTTGTCAAGGGTTTACCGGCCCATAGTCCTTCAATAATATTGACAATTCTAATGAAAAGGATAATCATAGCCCACATGACTCAAAACAAGACAATATGGTCCGTTGGCGGCGGAAAGGGCGGCATCGGCAAAAGTGTCGCTACGGCCAACATAGGCTGCGCGCTTGCCAGCACCGGGAAAAAAGTCATCCTGGTAGACGCTGACCTGGGCGGGGCCAACCTCCATACCTATTTCGGGATAAAGTTCCCCGAAAAGGGGCTCGATGATTTTTTAAAGGGCAGGGTCAAAGACCTGGGAGATGCCTCCATTGAAACGTCTTTGCCGAATCTTCGCCTTATAAGCGGGGCCGGAGAGTTCCTCGGCATAGCCAACCCTGCCTACGCTCAGAAAATGAAGTTTATATCCAGCATAAAAAAGCTCGATGCCGATTTCATAATAGTCGACCTCGGGGCAGGCTCGTCCTACAACGTCCTTGATTTTTTCGCCATATCCAATGAAGGCATAGTGATGATAGTCCCGGAGCCCGCGGCTATCCAGAACGCCTATATATTCCTCAAGAGCTTCGTTTACAGGAGGCTCCAGAGGCTCTTTTCCGAAAACCCCTTCATGTCGGAACTCATAAGGGACTCGACCGACGTGCGCAGCCCCAAAGCCGTAAAGTCCTTTTCAGACCTGTGCGCAAGGATAGCCTCCGAGGACAGGGGCGCGGCCGCCCGGGCGCTGGCCGAGGTCAAGTCCTTCAGGCCCAGGCTCATCCTCAATATGGCGGCCTCAAAGGAAGACCTGAAGGTCGTGGAGGCCTTCAGGGCAGCTGCGATGACCTTCCTCAGCATGGATACCGAGTTCGCGGGCACTCTATATTCGAGGCCTTCGGTAAAGGCGGCCGCCAGAAAGATGCTTCCGTTCATGCTGGAGAGCACGGCTTATGACGCGCACAGGGACATGGCGGATATAGTCGCCAACCTCCTTCCAAAGGCCCCGGAGAGTGCGCCGGTTGAAACAGCGGAGGAAGAGCCTGTTGAATCGAGGGAGCACGAGGTCTTCGGCTTCAACGAGAACGTCAGCCACAACGGCACCGTCTTCCACGTCCAGACAGAAGCGCAGGGCGGCGGCGAACCCTTCATAGAAACGATAGTCTACAACGGGGGCAGAATATTCTTCTCCAAAAGGACCCTCTGGAAGGACGCCGGGGCAGGAGATACGAGCATGAAAGACTTCGCGTCAAGACAGCACCGCGCGGCCATGGCCGCCATAAAACTGGACAAGATAAGGATACAGGGCTGACAGATGTCATACACGGGAGTTCTATCCGGCCGCACAGGCCTTTTTACGGAGTTTTTCAGGGACACCATTGTTGAATGCGGGTTTGAGCTTGCCATTGGCGAGGAGGGCTCGTTCAATATATCGACTGAGGAAAACAGTCTTTCCGTAATAGCCGTAAGCGCCGTGGAAGACCTCCGCGAAATAAAGCCTGAAGGCGTAAGGCCGTTCATAATCTACTCCCCTGAAGCTTTGCCGCAGGAAGCCGTGCAGGCGCTGAAAGACAACGGGCTTTTAGGGGTCGTAACCCCTGAGACATCGCCGGAAGATGTTGCCTTTCTTTTGAACAGGGCACTTTTCTATGACAAGATGCTCAAGCGCAACCCGAGGGTGCCGGTCAATCTTCCGGTTATTCTGACCTCGGCGAACAAGGTCATAAATTCCTTCGCGTCGCTCCTCAGCAGGGACGGCATGTTCATAGTGACGCTGAACCCGCTTGAAGTAAACGCGCTGTGCTCTTTGAGGTTTTCTCTGCCGGACGGCGGGAAGGATTTTTCAACAGGGGCGAGGGTCCTCTACAGGGTCGCCATAAACAAGGAACTGAACATAATCGCCAACCCCAGGGACCCGTTCAAGCGCATGGTCTCCCATCCCGGCATGGCTGTCTTTTTCATGGATATGTCAAAGGATGATAGGGACGAGATAGATAGGTATATCGAAACTATACTTTAGCTTAACAGGCTGCTGAAAAAGTCCATCTGCATCGTTGTCATCGTCGCGCGTCACTGCGGCGTACATAAAGAGTACGCCTCCCTCCTTGCTCCTCGACGCCTTGCATATGGAGCTTTTGAGCAGCCTGCTCAAACATATTAGATGTGCAGGAGTATTAGTATTGTCATTGCGAGGAGCGGCTTCCAGCGACGACAATTTTTGCAGGAT
>JACPGA010000266.1 GCA_016182705.1 Deltaproteobacteria bacterium | reverse complement strand
TCCTAAGTCTGGCGCGTCTGCCAGTTCCGCCACTCTCGCAGGAGATGACCCCTTCCTGCCGAGCCGCAATAAAAAAAGGGCTTCTCCCGTGATTTTATGATCGCGACGAATTCCGCCTTTAAGACTTGTGAAGTGGCGGGGCCTGAATGAAGACAGAGCCGGGCTTGGAAGAGGTCTTTTTAACGCTGGGCAGCGGGAAATCCGCACAAAAGCTTTAAGTATTATAAGGTATTCAATGCCCCCTTGCAACATTTTTTCAGAATGGGCATGCCGCATAAAGGGCCGGTTTTACGGTTTAAGACCCATGAAAACCGGCTTTACAAGGCAATTATTGCTGTTTTACACGCGAAATCAAGCAATCATGACTGGTTTTTCCTAAGCTTGAACTTCTTGACCCCGTCGGTCAAGTCCCGGTCAAGCCTTGAAAGCTCCTCGACCGCCCTGTCGGCGATGACCGCCTTTTCTATGTTCTCGACGGACACCTTCCTTACCGCGTCCAGAGCTTCGAGAACTTTCGCGGTGTTCCTGCTCTGCTCTCTTATAACGTCATTTACATAAGCGACCATTCTATTCACGTCGTCTATGGTCGAGGTTATCTGCCTGTTGGAGTCGGCCTGCGTCCTGGTCGAGGCGTTCACCCTGTAGGCTATCTCCGTCATGCGCTCGGAAGCCTTGTTGATGAGCTCTGAGCCCCTTGCCTGCTCCTGCGTGGCGTTGGCTATCCTTCTGGCCATCTCCGCGACCTTGCCGGTGGCCTCCGCGAGCATCCTCGCCTCTTTTGCCTGCACCTGGGAGGCCCTGGCTATATCCCTTACGCTGGTAGTCGAACGCTGGGCGCTTCCGAGTATCTTCTTCAAGCTCTCGCCAGCTTCCATGGAAAGCCTTACGCCCTCCTCGACGCTGACAAAGCCGCGCTCCATGGATTTGACCGCCCTGTCAGACTCTATCTCCACGGCGTCTATTATCTCGGAGACTTCCTTTGCCGAGGTCGAGGTCCTCTCGGCCAGGTCCTTTATCTCGTTCGAGACGACCGAAAAACTCTTCCCGTGGTCGCCTGACTGGGCCGCTATGATGGCCGCGTTCAGGGCCAGGAGGTTTGTCTCTTCCGCGACCTCCTGTATTACATCGAGTATTTTTCCTATTTCTTTAATCTTTTCCGACAGGCTGTTGATGATTATCGTGGACTCCCGGTTTATATCCTTTGTCTTCACGATGCCGCCTATGGTGGACTCGACGGTCTCCATGCCTGCCCTGGCGTCCCGTATGACGTCCTCGGCGAACCTCGAGGCCTCGGCCGCGTTCGACTCTACCTCTTTTATTCTCGCGTTTATCTGCATTATCGAGGAAGAGACCTGGGTAGCCGCCATTGACAGGCTCCCGATGTTCTCGGATATCTCCTTTATCGAAAAGCTCATGTCCCTGGTGGACGCGGCCGTGTCGTCAACGCTCATGGAAAGGGCCTCCATGCTGCCGACGACCTCTTTGATACTGCCGCCGAGTTCCTGGACCGACGAAGAGCCGCGCTCAAGAGACCTTGCCAGCATCTCGGTATAATTGGCTATGCCGGAGATGGCGGCGTTCAGCCCCTCCATGTTCGACCCGATGGAATCGAGCGAGTTGCCCTGCCTGCTCGAGCCTTCAAGCACTGTCCTGCTCATCTCCCGCACCCTGGACGACACGCTCGCCGCCTCGTCGGAAGTGCGCCTTATGTCCTCTATCATCCTGTGCAGGTTTCTGGCAACGGCGTTGGTCTGCGCGCCGAGGTCGCCGACCTCGTCGTCGGAACTGACTTCAGCCTTGGCCGTAAGGTCGCCGGAGGCGAGCTGCTTTGTAGTTTCGACAAGGCCGAGTATCGGGGAGGTGACGACCTTTCTTATGAAGGCCAGTCCCACGAGCCCCATTGCCATGACGACTATGAACCCGTAGGCTATGGAGCGCCAGATGTCGTCCATGGCGGCCGCCATCTCGCTTTCTATGGGGATGACTATCTCAAGGCCGCCTATTACGTCGCCTATCCTGTAATCTTTCCTCGGGCTTGCCGCCTGCGCGTTATGGCAGTCCACGCACGTCTGCGAGGTCGCGATATCGGGTATCATGTACCTGAGCGATTCTTTGCCAGCGTAGTCCCCGAAGCTGTATGAACGGGTATCCGCGCCCTTTACGAAACGCTCGAGAGCGTTCAGCTGAAAGGCGTCACCGGGCGCGTTGGAAGGGTTTATGGGGGTAAGGCTCACCAGTTCCATCTTGAGGCTTCCCTCGACCCCGAGGGTCTGGCCAGCCTCTTTAAGGAATGTGGTATGTACGGGGATAGAGCGCGCCTTTTCCTGGTAGCTCCTGGAGACGGTAAGGCCGGACTCGAGGGCCCGCTTTACGATGGTGGAATTGTAATACTGCCTGTCAGCCGCGGTCTTCCTTGAGAGGAACCCGGCGGTCATGAGGGCCATCCTCTGGGTCTGGGCTATCCTCTCCTGGTAGATATAGAGGCTGTAAACGCCGAATATGACCGCCCAGACAAGAGCGGCAAAGATAAGGAGCTTGACCCTGATCCCGAATCTCATCGTTTCCTTTTTTAGGGCCGTGTTTGAAAAGACAGAGTACGCAACAATCGAATGTTATTACTAAATCCGTCTTTTTACAAGATTTTTTTCCCTGAAAGCATAAAGGCTTATCGGTGGAAGGGAGGCGGGCCTTGAATTAAAAAAGGCGGGAGGTTCGAAAAACCCTCCCGCCTGCTCTGCGGCAAAAGTCATTCTAAAATGAGAGCGTCCGCCTTATCACTGAACCAGACAACTTTCACTTCCCTGGGCTTCACCATGGATTTTTCATCAAGGGCGTATGCCGGGGTGTCTTTCCTGCCGGTATTATAGAGGAGCACACGGAAAGAATGCTCTCCGGCTGGCACAGTGAACTCGTCATATATATACGAAGCCATATCTTTTTTAAGGCCAGTGGGCGAGTAGGACTTGTCCAGGATTTTCTGCCCGTCTACGAAAAGCTCAATGACCACGGGGTTTCTCTCGCGCGGGCATTTGGCTATTTTTTCTATGCTCATGCGGACCTGTCTGGTGTCCTTGAGCTGCTGCCTGTACCTGTCGCCCTCCTGTTTTATGAGGTCAGCCTCCTCGCAGTCCGCGACTCTCGTCCCGGAGTGCTTGAAGGCTATCTTCAGCATGCCGTCATCCTTCGGGTAATAGGAATACGGCAGGTCTGAAAGAAAGTATACCGGAACGGCCATGATTAGAAAAAGGACGCTGACCCTCACCAGTCCGGAGATTGAAAGCGGCTTTTTTTTCTTCGGGGCAAGGCCCTCCTTTGCTTCTTTTGCCTTGTTCTTCCTCCATTCCCTCCAGAGGTATATGCCCACGGGTATTATAAAAGCAAAGAGGGTTATGAGTATGATTATCATTTTTCCCTCCTTTCCCCAAGGGAGCTGCCAAAGGCCGAGAGCTCTTCGATGAACTCTTTTTTCTCAACGCTGGACAGGTGCACTACCCTGAGCCTGGCCCTGTCAATGGACTTCCTGACGACCGGCGGCCTGTGGCCATGGAGCCTTTCCATGAACCACTCCTCTCCTCTCCTGTAATGGCAGTCGCCCTGCTTGCAGCTGGCAACGAGGACGCCGTCGATTCCAGCCGACTTCTCAAAGGGTATTGAGAGCATCGAAGGCTGAAGCATGCCGATGCACGGCAGGTTCACGGCCCTTGCCGACTCCATTCCCGGTATCCTGCCATCCCCTTTTTCATCGAGCCACGCGCCTTTTGCGCAGGTGAAGACTATGACCCTGGGGCCGGCCGCGCCAGCCTCATTCAATTCCTTTATATGCTTTCTCACGGACGCCTTGACGCCCTCTTCGGTTATGTCAGGCAGGTTCAACGCCTTGTAATCGCATGAGCCCACGCATATGCCGCAGCTCGCGCACCTCTTCGGGCTTATGACGGCCTCGACCGGATACGGCATGCCGTCGGTCCTCTTTCTCATCTGTATGGCCTGGTAAGGGCAGTCTTCCATGCAGAGCTCGCAGCCGGTGCAGTTCGAAAGCGTTATCTCCACAACCGGCCGCCTGTTCGAGCGGGTTATCCACGGGACCAGAGCGGCAATCAACGTGAGCGCGACGATAAAGGCCCAGACGTAATGGGCGTCCATGTATTTCAAAAGCGGGAAGATGAACATGTAAAACCAGTCGAACGGGACAGTTTCGGCAAGCAGCTTCAATTCGGCTGAGGAGCCGCTCATCGCGGGCTTCAGGGCCGACAGAACCAGGAGCATTACCAACAGGGCCCAGGCTACGGCCTTGGGCGGGTGTATGACCGCCTTGGTTATCCTGACGATGTGCACGAGGATGGCGATGAACAGAAAGAAGATAGTCGAGAAATGTATGAAAAGGATGATGTAGAAGAGCTGGTCCGTAAGGTTTGCCACCCTGGCGAAGTTGAGCGACAGGGGAAGGCCGAATATGGGCACGTTCTCAAGCAGGTGGGCAGAAAGAGTAGCCACGAGCCGGGCTTTCTCGTCCCAGACCATCCAGTAGCCGAAGATGCCGCCGATGAGCACGACCCATGCTATGACGATGCCTGAGACCCACGCGAGCCATCTCCAGTGCTTGTACCTGTCGAGCATGTAGCACCTCAAGGCGTGGAGCGCCATGAACAGGACAAGCCCGTCGGAAGCGTACCGGTGGAGGCTACGCATGACGCCTCCCAGATACCACTGGTTCACGGACAAACTCTGAACAGAGAGGTAAGCGCCCTTGGCGGTTATGCTGTAGAAAAAGAACAGGTATAGCCCTGAGACGAGGATTATCCAGAGGAAGAAAACGCAGATCGCACCCAGGTAATAAAAGGGGTTAAAGGCCGGAGTCGTGAGCATATTGACGAGCGATTCAATCTTGAGCCAGAGCCTCTGGCCCGCACCCGCTGTCTCGTACTCCCTTCTCATAACGCTGCCCGGGCTTCCGTTCGATACGGCTTGAGGCCGCCCTCCCCCGTTGTCATCCATTTTCATCTTTGACCTTCTTTCTTTTTTCTGAATCTCGCCAATATTCTCCTGCCCCAGACGCCGTAAAATATCCCTCCTATTATGAGGGCCTGAATGAATATGCTGACGAACACCGGGTAGTCGAGCACGTATTTTCCGGAGTAAGGGTCGTACCTGTAGCAGAAGAAT
>JACPGA010000262.1 GCA_016182705.1 Deltaproteobacteria bacterium | reverse complement strand
GTGTATCATGGTGCCTCCGGCGTCGCTGGAAAGGACGACCGGCATCTTGCCGCCCGGGGCCCTTTTGGCAGAGAGCATCATTATGGCCCTTCTGGCCGCTGTCTCCGCAATTGATTCGGGGGGCGTATCTTTAAAGACCTCAAGGCCCATGATACCTCCAAGAGGCTCATAACCTGTCTGGATGGAGTCGCCTTCGGCTGAGACAGCGTTGCAGACGAGCAGAAGCGCGCACTTGTCCTCTTCAACCCAGTCGCCGAGCGAGTTCACGAGCGCGAGCTTCCTGAAGCCGTCGCCGTACATGACCCTTACCTGGCGAATGCGCTTGTCAAAAGCCCAGGCCGTGGCGTTTGCCCGGTTCACGAGCTTGACCTTGTCTTTCAGGTCTGCCTCGTGGGGCAGTTCTTTTATATCGAAGCCCGGGGCTTTTTCCTTCTTAAGGAGGCCGATGGAGCCTGCTTCCTTGCCGCCTTTTACGCCCTTGGCGGCGACCTCCGCGAGTTCAAGCAGGCCCTTTTCGGTAAGGTCGTTCGTGTAGGCGTAATAGGTCTTGAGGTTGGCTATGACCCTTATGCCAGCGCCCCTGTCGCGGCCCGTTATTATTTTCTCTATCCGGTTCTCTTCTGCGACTATCGAGGTGTTGGCTGTGTCCTCGAAGTATATGTCAGCATATTCGCCGCCATTGGCAAGAGCGGCTTTCAGAATCTTGAACGGGTCAAAGCCATGAATGAGGCTCATTGTATTCCTACCTGTGTTGGTTATTTTTTGTTGTCATTGCGAGGAGTGTAACGACGAAGCAATCTATGATCATTTAGTTTACCTGAAAAGACGAGATTGCCGCGCTGCGCTCGCAATGACGAAAAGAACCCGCAGTATACCAACGGCCCGGCAGATAGGTCAAGGCCCGCTCCGGCCCTTGCGGTCTTTCTTCTCCTTGAACATCTGGCAGGCCATTCCCGAAGTCCTGAATACCACCGCAGACGGCATCTCAATGGTCTTGAACCCCAGCGCCTTGCACCCTCTCGGAAAGCGCTCGATCCAGGTGATATAGAAATGGGCGCAGTGGAGGCAGTTTATTTTTTCTTTCCCGTCATCCATAAATTCAGCCGATATCGTATCTGATTAACCTGTAGATCTCCTCCCTCGTCATCATCCTTTCAACGAGCCCTTTTTGAGTCCCCGAGTTTTTCAGCTCCGTCAGGGCTTCTTCCACGGCTTTCATGGCTGTCCTGAACACTGTCATCGGGAACAGAACCAGAGAATAACCCAGTTCCGTGAATTCATCCAGAGTAATGAAAGGCGTCTTGCCGAACTCGGTCATGTTGGCGACCAGCGGGGAGTTGACCTGCCTTGAGAACTCCCTGAACTCCTCTTTTGTCTCGAGCGCCTCGGGGAATATCATGTCCGCGCCTGCGTTGGAGTATTGCCTGCCCCTTTTTATCGCCTCAATCAGCCCGCCTGTCGCCCTCGCGTCTGTCCTGGCGATTATGTAAAAATCCGGACTTTTCCGGCCTGCTTTGGCTGCCTTTATCTTGGCGATGAACTCTTCTGCCGGTATAACCGCTTTGCCCTGCAAATGTCCGCACCTTTTAGGGAACTCCTGGTCTTCTATCTGTACCGCGGCGGCCCCCGCGGCCTCGAAGAGCCTTACGGTCTCCCGTACCTCCTGAGGCCCGCCAAAGCCGGTGTCTATATCTACTATCGCGGGAATCTTTACTGACTTTATTATCGCGGTGGAGAGGCTCAAGACCTCTTCCCTTGAAAGTAGCCCGGCGTCAGGCAGCCCGTTTGAGTTTGAAAGGCCTGCCCCTGATATGTACACCGCTTCAAACCCGGCCTTTTCCACGAGAAGGGCTGTTGCCGCGTTGAAGGCCCCGGGTGCTGCCACGGCCTTTGTGCCTGTGAGACCTGAGAGCGGCTTCATATTCTGAAAAGCCGCATGAGTTCTTTAATATCAGCCATCTTTTCCAGCGCCCATATTTTAGAGAGTATCTCATCGGCTTTTTTCCCGGTAATGGCCCATGCGCCCAAGGCTTTGAATTTTTCCTCTACCTCATGGTCGGTCATGGGGTTTTTCGGATGTCCCTTGGGGTATATCATCTCAGCGGTTATATGCTTGCCTGACTTGAGACGCACTTCGACCCTGTTCGGAATAGCGGACGGGTACATCCTGTCCATGTCAGGGTCGACCTCCACCTTGACCTTGGCCGTGAATTCGAGGAGGTCTTCATCTTCCATCCTCTCTGAATATGTTGAAAGGCTCACGCTGCCGTCCAGTATGGCGGCTGCCACAAGGAATGGAAGGCTGTGGTCGGCGGTCTCCCTTGTTCTGGGCCGCCACTTTTCGGCCCCTTTGCCGATTATGTCATAGCCCGTCTGAAAGGTCTTGACGGTTATCGACTCGACCTCAGACGAATCGTCTATCTCAGAGCGCAGGTCTATTGCCGCTCCAATCGCGCTCTGGGAGTGGTATTCGGCTGGGTAGAACTTTATGTAAGTCTCGTCTATCTTGAAGCCTTCCCCGTTTTCGCCGCCGAAATTCGAAGACAGCTCAATGGGGCCTGAGACTATTTTTTCGAAGCCGAACTCGCCTTCGAATATCGGAGACGGGCCAGTCATGCCCGCATGCGCGAGTATCGCCGCGAAGACCGCGTCCTTCGAGGTGTTGGCAAAGGCGCAGCCCTTCCACATTGAAAGCTCTCCGGCCCTCGACTGCCTTAACGCGGGTGAGATTGTCCCGGCTATGTTTATGGCGTTTATTGTCTCCTTGTTTGAAAGGCCCAGAAGCATGGAAGCGGCTGATACGGAAGAGAACGCGCCGTATGCGACATGGTCCCAGCCCTTTGTGCGCAAGCTCGCTCCGTCGCAAAGCCTCAACTGTATCTCGTACGCCGCCACTATAGCGGTCAGGAAATCTTTGCCGCCCCGCCCGGCGGCCTCGGCAGCGGCGAGGCAGGCGGCTATGTTGTCGGACGGGTGGGCAGGTTCTTTTGAAAGGTAGGTGTCATTGTAGTCGAGGAACCTTATAAGTACGCCGTTCGTAAAGGCGGCCGCCTCCGGCGTTGTCGTCTGTGAAGAACCCAGTATCGTCGAGCGAAGGCCGCTGTCTACCACAGGCGCGGCCTCTCTGGCTATCCTTGAGGGAGC
>JACPGA010000257.1 GCA_016182705.1 Deltaproteobacteria bacterium | reverse complement strand
GACAAAGATAACGCTCGATGATATCAAGACCGCGAGGGTGGAACTGAACGATGCTTCAAGCTCGTTCGCCTCGGTGGATGAACTCGAAGGCATGGTCGCGAAAAGGCCCATAACAGCGGGCTCGGTCATAAAAAAAGAATACGTAAGGCCTGAGACAATCGTAAAGCGCGGCGAGAAGGTTGCGCTCATGATAGAAGGGCCGAGCATAAGAATAAGGTCACACGGAGTTGCGGCTGAGGACGGGCACATGGGCGCCGTTATCGCCGTGCGCACCGTATCAGGCAAGGAAGTCCCGGGGCAGGTAAGCGGCCCGGGCGAGATAGTAATAGGGTTTTAAGGGTTAAAAAATACGGAGATGACATGTCAAGAAAGGTTGTTTTCATAATCGCGGCTTCAGCGCTCCTTATCGGCTGCGCAGGTCCGCCGAAGCTCCAGAAGGTAGACTCTTCCACCATACCTGTCAAGAGCGGGACTGTGCCATCGACAAAAGGCTCCATCTGGCCCGGCGAGAACTCAAGGAACGCGCTCTTCCAGGACCTGAGGGCCAAGAACGTCGGTGACGTCGTCACCGTGCAGATAACAGAGAAGACGAGCGCCATAAAAGAAGCTTCGACTTCGACCTCAAGGCAGTCCAACACCGATATCGGGATACAGCAGTTCCTTGGCATGCCGTTGAATTTCGGCATGAGGAACTTTTTGAACCAGGGCAACCCGTTCAGCCCGGAAGTACAGGCGAGCTACGACGCCACATTCGACGGCTCCGGCACGACCAAGAGGTCCGGCGAGCTGAGCGCGGTCATAGCCACGCGCGTAACAGAAGTCATGGGGAACGGCAACCTCGTGCTCGAGGGCAGGAAAGAGATACTCGTGAACAACGAGCACCAGTTCATAATACTTTCCGGCATAGCAAGGCCGGAGGACATAAACGAGCAGAACGTCATCCCTTCGATACTGCTCTCGGACGCTCGCATAGAGTACAACGGCAAGGGCGTCATATCTGACGAGCAGTCGCCCGGATGGATGAGGAGGGTACTTGATAATGTCTGGCCTTTTTAAGAAAGCTGAACGGTTTTTCATAAGCGTCGTCTTCGCGGCTTTTGTCGCAGGCGTTCTGGCTCCGGTAGAAGCATCCGCCGCAAGGATAAAGGACATAGCCTTTGTTGACGGCGTGCGCCCGAACCAGCTCGTTGGCTACGGCCTTGTCGTGGGCTTAAGCGGTACAGGAGACAAGTCGAGCGCCGTTTACACGACGCAGTCGATAGCGAACATGCTCAACAAGATGGGGCTCAAGTTCGACGCCAGCGCGATAAAGGTGAAGAACACCGCGGCCGTGCTCATTACCGCCGAGCTGCCGCCCTTTGCAAAAGCCGGCATGAAGGTAGACGTGCTGGTGTCGTCCCTTGGGGACGCTACAAGCCTTCAGGGCGGCACTCTCATAGCCACCCCGCTGCGCGGACACGACGGCGCGGTATATTCGGTAGCGCAGGGCGCGATAGCGCTGGCTGGTTTTTCAGCCGGTACGCAGGGGGCCAAAGTAACCAAGAACCACCAGACAGCAGGTAAGATACCGAACGGCGGGATAATAGAAAAGCAAGTGCCGCTGAATCTCGCGGGCAGGCAGGACCTTTACCTGTCGCTCAGGAGCCCTGATTTCACGACGGCCCGCAATATGGCTGACGCCATAAATCTGAACTTTTCGTCAAAGGTTGCCGAGGCCGTTGACGCTGGCAGCATACGCCTCCAGGTGCCTGCCCCGGATTTCAACAGCGGCGTGGTGGGCTTCATATCAAGGATAGAAGGGATAAACGTCGACTCTGATTCCGTGACCAAGGTCGTAGTGAACGAGAGGACCGGTACGGTAGTCATGGGCGAAAATGTCCGGATATCGACTGTCGCGGTATCTCACGGCGACATAAGCATAGAGATAAAGACCCAGTACCTCATATCCCAGCCTCCGGCATTTTCCAAAAAGGGAGAGACCGTGGTCGTGCCGTATGAAGAGGTAGGGGTGGATGAGCAGAAATCCAGGCTCGTGGTGCTGCCTGAAAGCGTGACGCTGGGCGAAGTCGTGAGGGCATTAAACCTCGTGGGCGTCACGCCGAGGGACCTTGTAGCGATACTGCAGGCTATAAAGGCCGCCGGGGCGTTGCAAGCCGAACTGGAAGTTATCTAATACGGCTGAACAAAATTATTTTTTAACAATATTCTACGCCGAGGAGAGGTAAGAAATATGGGCGCCAGGATGATGGACGAAGAGGTAGCTATCCAGAGGTCTTGCGATATACCGAAAGAATGCAAGCGGTACATCTCTCACCATGTCAGGAACGGGCTGGTCTCCATAATGGGCGCGGCCATGAAGATAAAGGACGAGCCGGACGCTTTGAAGGAACTTGAAGTCTACATCAGGCATATAGCTTTTGACCTTGAAAAGGTGGGGCTTTAAATGAGCGTCAGCCCGATAAGCGCTTATTCCCAGGCCGAAGCGCCCAAAGGCCCGGCAAGGGAAAGCCAAAAGGAGCTCAAGCGGGCCGTGGCCGACTTCGAGTCGCTGTTCATAAACCAGATGTTCAAGAGCATGCGCGAGACGATCGGAAAAAGCGAACTTTTTCACGGCGGAAAAGCCGAGGATATATATACTTCCATGCTGGATACGGAACTTTCAAAAAATATGGCCCAGGCCGGAGGCATAGGGCTGGCAAATATGCTCCTGAGGCAGCTTTCAGACCTTGAGCCTGAAGCCCCTCAGGGGGAGTCAGCAATACCTGAGGCTCCGGTAATCGAGCCGGTTCAGGTCAAGGCCGAGCCCGCGATGGCAGCCGCGCCTGTACAGGAAGAGACCGAAAAGTTCTCTTTCCCTTTGAAGGAATTGAAGCGAATAAGCTCCAGGTTTGGCGACAGGACAGACCCGTTCACCGGACATACGAGGTTTCACCACGGCATGGACATAGCGGCAAACCAGGGCACGCCCGTTTATCCGGCATCGGGCGGCAAGGTCATTTTCAGCGGCACAAAGGGCGGCTACGGCAACATGGTCGAGATACTCCATGACGACGGGCTTGTCACAAGGTACGGACACAACGCTGAGAACACCGTGAAGGAAGGGGACCTCGTAAGCCCTTCCCAGGCGATAGCCTATGTCGGCTCGACAGGCAG
>JACPGA010000256.1 GCA_016182705.1 Deltaproteobacteria bacterium | reverse complement strand
CCATCGCTATCTCTTTCGTGCCCTCGAAAAGCCTGAACACCGGGCGAAGAAGCCCGGAAGAAAGCGGTATTGAAAGAAGCATCACCGCGCCCGCCGCGATAAGGCCCGTGACCGTGACCCTCTTTATGGCGCGTCTGACCTGCTCTTGAATGAAGCTGTCCGAGCACGACACGACCGTGTAGCCGACCGTGGTGCTCCTGAATATGATGGGAGAGACGAATGTGAGAAGCCCGTCCTTTTCCTCTACGAGCCACGGCGCGGCCCCGCTCCGGGATGAGACAAGCTTTTTGTCAAAAGCCGTAAATTCAGCCCCGACCTCCTGAAGGTCCTTGTGCGCCTCTATCTGAAAATTATGGTTCAGAAGGTACGAGTCATTTATGCCCGGGTACTTGAGTATATTCTGTATGAGGAGGTTCATGGCGAGGCTGTCCCTCTGCATGAAAGGGATCTTGGAATCGTTGGCGAACTCATGCGTAATGGTGCCTGCCATCGACCGGAGCTGCTCTTCGAGCGAGGCCTTCTGATGGGCGACGAGTATCACGCCTATCGAAAAGGTGGTCACGAACAGCAGGCTCGACAAGATTACAGCCAGCTTTATTTTTATGCCTATTTTCACAGCTATACGGAACCCGAAAAAGAAGTGGAACAGCGTTAATGAGCAAATGGCGCGACGGTATGCGGCGCGCGTACATCCCAAATGCCATGAAAACCGTCATTGAAATAAAGACGGTCAGACTTTAAGCCCGAGCAGGTATATTATACGGGTAAGCGAATAAAAACACGAGCGATATTAAGAAGATACCCGAAAAAACCTGTGACAGGCGTCACGGTAATCATTCCAAGGAAATGAGAGACTTAAAGTACGGAGAGTTTAAGGCTGGAACATTAAAAATTCTGCGAGCAGGCGATTAAAAAACTCTAAGGTATCAGCACGCCGGGAATATGGCGCAAAGGCGTCAATTTTTTCCTGGTGCGGTTTTTCTGAATCACTCTCCTTTTAAAACTGATCATCAAATTCTCCGCCAAAATGACGAAGAATTTAAATTAAACCGGAGGCTGCCTTTAAGCCGGATCCTGTTCCCGGAACGAATTCCGGGTGGCAGCCATTCGTCTAAGCCTGCCGTTGCCGGCAGGCTCGAGCGCCCAACCCGTTCCGCCATCCCCGAAAGGAACAAGGACGGGCAATCCTTGATGCGGAACCTATTTGGACTTGCACCGGGAGGGGGTTGCCAAGAGCTGCCGGTCACCCGGCGCTCTGGCGGGCTCTTACCCCGCCTTTTCACCCTTACCGTGCTTTCGCGCGGCGGTCTCCTTCTCTGTGGCCCTGTCCCTGGGGTCGCCCCCGGTCGCCGTTAGCGACCTCCCTGCCCTATGGTGTCCGGACTTTCCTCTGACTTGAAAAGCCAGCGGCCGCCCGGCAGCCTCCGGTCTGTCTAAAAATTGCTCTTTTTCCCGATCTCTTCGTCAGGCTGTAAATAAAAATGCTCACATATTGTCATGTATGCTCCGCTTTTTACTTCCACCCTTCCTCGACCTCGGAAAAAATATCTAATTTTCAGGAGCACCCCAAAAATTATTTCGCCCGCCGGTCTATGGCCTCGTTGGCCAGCTTGTCGGCAAGGCTGTTCTCTTCCCTGTATACGTGCACTATCTTGTAGCGCCTGAAACCTTTTAACAGCGAGTATGCCTCGTCATAAAGGGGCTTCAAGTCCGCGCTCTTGACCTTGTACTTGCCGGTGAGCTGCTTTACCATGAGCTCGGAGTCGGCAAAGACCTCGACCTCGCTGACTCCCATGGCCTTTGCCTCGGCAAGAGCCATTACAAGGGCGCTGTACTCGGCCATGTTGTTTGTCATGACGCCGAGATATTTGCGCAGTTCCCTTGCCACATTGCCCTTAGGGTCTCTTATGACGGCGCCTGCCCCGGCCAGGCCGGGGTTCCCGCGCGAAGCTCCGTCTACCCTTATCTCATACGCGCCCGCCGCCGCGCAAAGGACTTCAAAAAGCTCCTCCTGCACCGGTATCCCTTTGGCAAGACCCTTGAAAATGGCCCTTGCCTTCTCGGGCGAGACGCCGGAAGAACGCATGGAAGCGTCTATGTTCAATGTGCTTGAAAGCTCGAGCAGGAACTTTTTTACAAGCTTCCCGTCGTTTACCGGCATGTTCAGACGGCCTCTAACTGGCCCTTGTCGTCCTCGACGTGAAGCAGCCTGTGGCAATGGGGGCAGGACTGAAGTTCCTGGTCAGTCCCTCTTTTGAGCATGATATAGACCTGCTGTGGAATGTGCGTGAAACAGCCTTGGCAGATTTCGTCTTTGACAAGCGCGAGCCCGACTCCGCTTCTTCTGGACCTGATAAGCTCGTACTTCTTTAAAATTTCGGGGGCAACTGCGGACTTCAATTCGTCTTTCGACTTGAGCTTCGCGTCAATAGCTTCTTTCCAGCCGCTTCTGCTGGCTTCAAGTTCGCCGGCAAGCTTCCTGAGCTCCTCTTCCCTGCCGTTCAAAAGGTCCTGCCTGGCATTGAAGAGCGCCTCTTTTTCGCCGAGCTTCGCTGAAAGCGAGGTCTTGTCCTGCTCGCCCTGCTTTTTCGACTTGTTCGCGCCGTTTATCTCTTTGGTGAGGGCGGTGAGTTCGCGGTCGTTCTTTACTGAGTTGAGCCTTTTTTCGTCTTTCGAGGACCTCTCCTGGCTCTCCCTGATCTTTTCGTCGATTTCCATGATCTGGGCCTTCAGGGCGCCTGTCTCGGCTTCGATTGCAATGATCGCCTCTCTTGTGCCCTTGAGCTCAAGTTCGAGGTCTTCTATGGTCTTGCATAGCCGTTTTTCCTCATCCTCAATGGTCCTTATTTCGAGGTCTATCCTCTGGATACGCTCAAGGACTCTTAAGGTGCTTATCAAAACGACCTCCGGGGAATTCTTTGGTGGGCCCACCTGGACTCGAACCAGGGACCGACCGGTTATGAGCCGGTGGCTCTTCCAACTGAGCTATGGGCCCATGGGGGAAAAAACGGTACAAAACTTTGTCTGTCACTATCCCGGCGCGTGCCGGTTTTGCGGCTATCAGGTAAAGCGGTGACGCGATTCATTCATTTTATGAAATAAAACAGCTTAATGTCAAGGCGTTTCTCGCGTTGCCTTGAATTTAACAAGGCTCAAGGCAGCCTTGACATCATCCACCGCGCGGCTAAAGTCAATTTGAGGGCTTTTAATTCCAGACCTCTAAAACGTTCCCCGGGCAATTCTCCAACCCTTCACAGCTTCCTGCGCAGTTCATGCCCGGGACTTCCTGAAGTCCAGCTGCTCTTTTCAGCTCAAAGCCCGCTCGAACCACACCATGGAGGCTCGATGACAGAGCCCGTCAAAAAACGGATTCTCCTCGTAGACGAGGATGACGGCCTCAAGAGGTCCTGCTCTGATGTCTTGACCGGAGCGGGCTACAGAGTAGACCTTGCCTCAAATGGGATGGAGGCCTACGGCAAGCTCCAGGAGGCTTCGTTCGACCTCGTCATAACCGGAATGAAACTTCCAGGCCTCGACGGCATAGGACTTTACCTGGATACTCTCAAGATATACTCGAATATGAGGGAGAAGTTTCTGTTCATGGAAAACGACCCTTGCGCGGATGATCCGCTTGCCGTCTTTCCGCCGGATGAAAAACACCTCGTGAAGCCCTTTAATATCTTCGAGCTGCTCAAAAAAGTCGAAACCCTCACCGGCGTGAACCTCTCGGCTTTCCTCATGAAATACAGGAACCTCGGCGCGAACAGGCGCTCTGACAAGAGGTTCTGCTGGACAGAGGACTTGAGGCTTTCGGAAAATTCACGCTTATTCAGGCCGTTCACGCACACGATGGACGTCTCGAAACGAGGCCTGAGAATAAGGTACATGGGCAGCCCGGTCAGGCCGGACAGCGTCGTAAAAGTACAGATCAAATATCTCAAGGTCAGCTGCAAAGTTCGCGTCGTCTGGTCAAGGGCCTTGAGCGAAATGGAATCAGCCTCGGGACTATTTCTGTCTGAGCCGGTGCCTGCAGCGTCGCTGTTCATGGTCACGCAGGGAAGAAGGCCTTTCATTCCACCGCTTGTTTCGGGGGCATGAGGGTGAAGTAGTGTCATTGCGAGCGAGTAGTGTCATTGCGAGCGTAACGAAAAGTATAGACGGGCCAAACCCCAGGATGGGCAAGATAAGCAATCTCGTTTCAGCTCTTTGCAAAAGGCCTTTTGCGCGTTGCCGCGCTTTTTCTGTTTACCCGGCTCTCCCTGGCCGCCTCCTGCCTCCGAGCAGGCCCGCTTACCTTCCCCGCCCCCTTCGGGGCATCCCTACCGCCCCGCCTGCTCGCCCCTCCCCCAACCTTATGCTTCGCTGCGCAGGGTAAACCGTGCTTGTTTTAAAGACGAAACAAAGATGAGATTTGTTTTTGTATTGTTTTTAACACATACCCCGTAACAGGGCGGAACGAGCCTTAGGGAGGAAAGGCGAATCTCGCCGAGGCGCGGGAGCGAAGCGACCTCAGGGGCGAGAGGCGCGGATTGGGGAGGCAGTAAGCGAGTAGAGCCCTGTTACAAAGAGCGGCGACAGCCGTGTTACATGGCTTTTTTGCAAGGCATTTCGATTGCGGCAGCGCACAAAAGACCTGTAACAAAGAGCCCCCTATCTACGATGGTATTATGATAATATATTGAATGGAACTTAAGAATACCCAAAAGGCCGGAATTGCATGAGCGGATGTTGTGATCAGGATTGTTCTTTAGAGAAGATACGCGAGCGCCAGCGCGGGACATTGCAGTTGGTCCTCGGCGTAAACGCGGTCATGTTCTTTGTCATTCTTGCCGCCGCTCTTCACGGCAGATCAACCGCGCTCCTTGCCGACAGCCTCGATAACCTGGGAGACGCGTTTACATACGCCGTCAGCCTTTACGCAGTCTCAAAGGGAGCAGCCGTCAAAGCCAAAGTCGCCCTGTTCAAAGGCGGTCTCATTTTTCTCGCGGCTCTGGCTGTAGCCGGACAGATCGTCTACAGGTTTTTTGTCCCGAGCGTCCCGGCCTTCGAGACCATGGGCGCGTTCAGCCTGATAGGGCTTGCGGCAAACTCCCTTTGCCTTTTTGTCCTGTGGCGCCACAGGGGAGAAGACGTGAACATGAGCTCCGTGTGGGAGTGCTCACGAAATGACATCGCTTCAAACCTTTCTGTTTTCGTGGCGGCTGGCGCGGTCTGGCTTACGAGTTCAGGCTGGCCTGATATCATTGTCGCGCTCGGTCTTGTATGCCTGCTGATGCGTTCAGCTATCCGCGTTATCTCAAAAGGAATGACAGAGCTTCGCGCGTCGGCGCGGCCTAACGCGATGTAAGCCCGTTGCCCTTTTTCAACCCGTATTTTCTTATCTTCCTTTCGAGCCTCGGAAGAGAGACCCCGAGCAGAACGGCTGCCCTGGATTTGTTCCAGAGCGTATGACCCAGCGTGGATTCTATGTGAGCGCGCTCGATATCGTCGAGCGTCGCCGGTTTCCAGTCTGAGTTTTTTCTTTCCTCGCCTGGCAGCGAGACATCAACGAGCACATCGCCTTTCGCCAGAAGTACGCCCCTTGTGATGACATTCTCAAGCTCCCTTACATTGCCGGGCCAGGAGTAAGCCTTTAAGAGGCTCATCACTTCCTCAGGCACCTTTCTGACTTTCTTATGAAGCTCCCTGTTCGCCTTTGCCAGCAGGTGCATGACCAGAAGAGGCACGTCTTCGAGCCGCTCACGCAGCGGGGCGACGTCAATCGTGATGACCTTGAGCCTGTAATAGAGGTCTTCCCTGAACGCGCCGCCCGTGACAAGCCCCGATAAGTCGCTGTTCGTGGCGGCTATGACACGGACGTCGGTGCGTATGGTCTCGCTCCCGCCCACCCTCTCGAAGCTGCGCTCCTGCAAAACCCTCAGGAGCTTGACCTGAAGGGCCTGGCTCATCTCCCCTATCTCGTCGAGAAAGACCGTGCCTCCGCTTGCAGCCTCGAATTTGCCCTCCTTCCTGAAGAGCGCGCCTGTGAAAGCTCCCTTCTCATGGCCGAAAAGCTCGCTTTCAAGGAGAGTTTCTACAAGGGCCGAGCAGTTGATGGCTACAAAGGGCCTCCCTGCCTCAACTGAATTGTGGTGTATAGCCCTGGCGATAAGCTCCTTTCCGGTGCCGCTTTCTCCCTGTATAAGTATTGTGACCTTGCTCTGCGAGGCCAGGCCTATGGTCTTGAATATCTCCTCCATAACCCTGCTCCTGCCGACTATCGCGTCGGGCCTGTACTCGCCCCCCGCGGCTCCGAGGTCACCGAGCTTCCTGTGCAGGTCCACACCCTCAAAGACTTTCTTGAGGCAATGGTCAAGCTGCGCGAAGTTTACAGGCTTTTGTATGCAGTCGAAAGCGCCTTTTTTTATAACTTCGACAGTCGTAGCCATGTCAGAGCCGCAGGTGAGCGCTATTATGCTGGCGTGCTCGTCTATTGATTTGAGTTCATCTATGGCGGAGATGCCATGCCGCGCGCCGTTGATATCGATTATCACCGCGTCCGGCCTTTCCGACACGTAAACGCCGGAGAGAGCTTCAAGGCCGCAACAGAGCACCGAAACCGACCCGGCCAGGTGCTCGCTTACCTGGCTGGATATTGACCTGTCGACTGATGTGATAAGTACCTTTCTCATGGATGCCCCTTAAGATTATACCCCCTGTTAGCTCATCCATGCCCATGTCAGCAAGCCTCTTGGATTTTGCCCCCCCGACCTGTCTTTTAGTACAGCTTCACTTGCGCGTTTACAAAAATACGTTACAATGTTAAAGCTTATGATAAAAAACAACTCCGACTGTCCTCAACTTTGCTCATATCTGCTGGAAAAAGATGGCAGTCCCGCCTGTTTTTTCAAGATAGCGGAGGCCCAGCCCTGCGGTTATTTCAAAAGCTCGCGCTGCTATTACCGCGGAGGGCCATTCACCCCGGGCAAGCCCGGGCAAACTGAAGAGCGCCCGGCCAAAGAGACCAAATAACTTCGCTCCCCGGTTGCGGCTTTAAAAAAGCCTGCTATACTTCTCGCGACGGGTCACAATCGAGGAACCACGCGCCGGGAGCCAACATGAACTCCAAATTCAATCAGCTGAGACTTTTTCTCAAAGGCTTCATCGAACTGTGCGGGAGGAAGCGCTCAGGCCTTCACCCATCGATCGAAAAGACCCTCCAGGCCATAATCTCCGAGCTCGAAGAAGAAAAAATGCCAGCCCTTGAAAACCTCCTGGACTTTGAAGAAACATTCGACTGCATGGAATCAAAGGACGCCCACTTGCGCTATCTTCATTCCGTTCTGAAGGGCTTCAGGGAACGCAGTTACAGGGGGTCAGCCGCGAAACCAGCAAGCCGCACCCTCTAAGACTCCTCTGCCTGACACCTCCTGCCCAGCCATATCCACCAAAAAAGCGTTGAAAATAATTGAATTTTTGATAAATTGGTGAGCTACCACGAATTACTTTCAACGACAGGGGACAGGATGTCTAAGGACCTTCTTTTAGAGATAGGCACAGAGGAACTTCCGGCAAAGGTCGTACCCAGGGCGCTTTCCGCGCTCGAAGGCTTCTTGAGAAAGAACCTCGAGGCCAAAAGGCTGACCTTTGCTTCCATAAAGACGCTCGGCACTCCAAGGAGGCTCACTCTCATCGTAAGAGGGCTTGAGGAAAAGCAGCCTGACTCGAGAGTAGAGCTCAAGGGTCCCCAGAAAAAGGCCGCCTACGACAACGAAGGCAAGCCAACGGGCGCGCTTCTGGGCTTCGTGCGCTCACAGGGCTTAGAGCTTGCCGACATAAAGCTCGTCTCAACGGACAAGGGCGAGTACGCAACTGCGATAAAAGAGATAAAAGGCGAAGAGACCGCGAAGATACTTCCAGGCGTGCTGCTCGAGACCATCTCACAGGAGTTCATGCCAAAGTCCATGCGGTGGGGCTCTTATGATATCTCGTTTTCCCGCCCCATCCACTGGATAGCCGCGATTTACGGCGGGGAGAAAATAGAATTCTCATACGGGCACATCAACAGCTCTGATGTTACTTACGGCCACAGGTTCCTTTCCGAAAAAAAGGACGGCAGGAGCGCGCCCATAAAAGTCTCATCGGTCGAGTCCTACATAAAGGGGCTGGAAGCCTCTTTTGTGATCCCTGACCCCGAGGACAGGAAAAAAGCCATAAGAAAAGGCGTCGAACAGGCGGCCGCCGACGCTGGTGGAAGCATCCTTGCCGACGAGGGCCTTCTGGAAGAGATCGCGTACCTGGTCGAGTACCCTGTCGTTCTCCGGGGCTCTTTTGAAAAGGAATTTCTGGCGCTGCCGAGGGACATAATCGTAAACGCCATGAGGGAGCACCAGCGCTACTTCTCGGTAATCAACGGCTCTGGCGGACTGCTGCCGTTTTTCATAACCGTAGCCAACACAAAGCCGACTGACATGGACGTGGTCAGGAAAGGCAACGAGCGGGTCCTGCGCGCCCGGCTCAATGACGCGAAGTTCTATTTCGAGCAGGACATAAAAAAGCCGCTCGTTGAAAGGGTCTCATCCCTCAAGGGAGTCGTTTTCCAGGCAAAGCTCGGCACCTCGTTCGAAAAGGTCGAAAGGTTCACGGCACTGGCCCTTTTCCTCGGCAACAAGGTTGGCTTCTCAAGGCCGCTCGAAGAAGGGGAGAAGCCCGCTGATTTCGCTTCCGACGCCTTCAACCCGGCACAGTACGACCCCAAGAGCGTAGACCCGGGCCTCCTCTCCAAGTACATAATCGGCAGGGCGGCCCTGCTGGCCAAGGCCGACCTCACATCAGGCGTCGTGGGCGAGTTTCCGAGCCTCCAGGGCATCATGGGCTCTGTCTACGCCAACAGGAGCGGAGAAGCGCAAGAGGTGAGCGTAGCCATATACGAGCATTACCTGCCTTCGTCGTCAGGCGGCGCGCTCCCGGCCTCTCTTGCAGGAGCTATCGTAAGCATCGCCGACAAAATGGACACCATCTGCGGATGCTTTGCCGTGGGCCTCATCCCCACTGGAGCGGCGGACCCGTACGCGCTCAGAAGACAGGCGCTCGGCATAATAGCCATAATTCTGGACAAGGGGTTCAGGGTCAGGATAGACGAGCTTGTGGACGAGGCTTTGAGGCTTCTCGCTCCGAAGGCTGTCAAAAGCATCGAAGAGATCAAGTCTGCAGTCCTTGAGTTTTTCAAGGAGAGGCTCAGAAATCAGCTCCTTTCGCAAGGGCTCTCCCATGACTCCATCGACGCGGTGCTTTCAGCGCCCTGGTACGACATTAACGACGGCGTAAAGAGGATAAAGGCCTTGGAAGAGTTCAAGGCCAACCCCGACTGCCAGAGGCTCGTGGTGGCTTTCAAGAGGGTCTCGAACATATTGAAGGGCGTTGAGCCGGGGGCCGCCAAGCCGGACGCGGCCCTTTTTGCCGAGCCAGAGGAGACCGCCCTTTTTGAGGCGAGCAAGGCCATAGCCCCGAAGATGAAGGAACTCAGGGAAAAGGGCGACTACCAGCTTGCTTTTGAGACGCTTGCCTCGATAAAAGACAGGGTAGACTCCTTTTTTGACAAGGTCATGGTCATGGCCGAAGACCGCAAAGTCCGGGATAACCGCCTCGCCCTTCTCAATTCAATAAGGGACCTGTATTTCAGGATAGCAGACCTCTCCCGCCTGATGGTTTAAAGCATCGTAGCGATAATGCCCTGTCCAATGGGATATGTCATTGGACAGGGCCTTTTTTTCATGCTACATTGTTGCAGAGTTTCTTAACTGATTGATTTAAGGAGGCCAGTATGACACGCAAAATGCTCACATCCATCCTTCTCGCCCCTGCCTTGCTGGTTACTCCGGCCCTTGCGGCTGATGTCATGAATACGCCGGAAGAAAAGGCAATGGCTGCCGCCGACGAGATAATAACCATGCGCTCGACGCTTGCCGCCGAGTTCATAAAGCCGGGCGCCGTCATAGACGAAGAGACCTTCAAAAAAGTCTGCGGCGCTGTCGCAAAACGCGCGAAGGACATCACTGAAAAAACTGGCGTGAAAATCCGCCACGCAGCCGTAAAGAACCGCAACCCCGTAAACGCCGCTGACGAGCGCGAGCGAGCCTTAATTGAAAAATTCGAGGCTGACAAAGATCTCTCGGAGACATGGGAAAAGTTCGATTCTGAAGGCAAATCCTTCAAACGTTATACCCGGCCCATATTTGTCGAGGAGGCCTGTCTTGCGTGCCACGGGTCAAAAGAGGCAAGGCCTGAGTTCATAAAGACGAAATACCCCGATGACAAAGCCTACGGTTTCAAAGAAGGCGACCTGAGGGGCATAATATCGGTTACGGTTCCAGCTGAATAACTTCCTGAGGAGGATGTAGATGAAAAGAGCGTTTTTCTTTCTGATAGCTGCGGGCTTTCTTACTGCCGGGGCGTCCTTTGCGGCTGAAAACCCCACGATGCAGGAGATGATGCAGAAGATGGGCGGGCCCAAGCCTGACGCCAGGGTCGAACTCAAACTGCCTGACACCATGAAAGTCATGCAGAAAAGGATGATGCGCCAGCACCTGAATACT
>JACPGA010000045.1 GCA_016182705.1 Deltaproteobacteria bacterium | reverse complement strand
CGAACTCGCTCAAGACCTTCTCCTCAGGCGGTATGGAAAACCTGAGCGTCAGCTCAGTGCCAATGGGCAGCGGGTTCCTGGTTAAAACGAAGACCCCGCTTTTCGAGATGTTGAGAATAAAGTCGGCGCACGCCTCGGCCGCGTGCCCATGATAGACGACAGAAAGGCAGACCGGGAAACGGCCCTCCTTCCTCTGCTCGTGACCTTCCCACTCGATGACCTTTCCATGGCTGTCAAAATAGAGTTTGTCCATGTTACACCTTGATAAGGACCTTCAACACGCCTTTTTGAGCGGCGTACCCGAAGGCCTCCAGTCCCTGCTCTATGGAAAATACTTTGGAGATAAGCGGCTTCACGTCGACCCGCCTTTCTTCAAGCGCCTGCATCGCTGGCTCGAACGGGCCGCACCTGGAGCCCAGCAGAGTTATTTCATCTATGACGACCCTGTTGAGGTCGTCCCCTGTCCTTTGCGCAACGGTTGTCTTCAATATCACGGTGCCTGTCGGCCTCACGAGGTCAAGAGCCGCTGACAGGCCATCCGGGGAGCCTGTGCAGTCGACCACGAGATCGAATTGTTTTTCAAGCCCCTCCTTGCCAGTGCGCGTCGGTATGCCGCGAGCCTTTAATAACGCAAGTTTTTCTTCGTGCCTTCCAATCACAAGAAGAGAGCAGTCGGTTGTGGCAAGGGCCTGGGCTGCGAGCTGGCCCAGCCTTCCGTCGCCAAGGACGCATGCCCTCGTATATTCGTTCACCTTAACCTGTTCAAGTATCTCGAAAGCCGCCGCGAGCGGCTCTATGAATACCGCTTCCTCATCGGATATATTATCAGGCAAAGGGCGCAGGTTCTTGAAAGGGAGCGTAACATATTCGGCGAACGCCCCGTCCTTGCCCTTTATGCCCAGGACCTTGCGGCTGGGGCAGTGGTTCTCCATCTTGTGCTTGCAGTAATCGCACCTGCCGCAGCCCAGGTTTATCTCGCCAACTACCCTCTTGCCCTCGAGCCTGTCGTCAGCGGCATCGATGATGACGCCGACGAACTCGTGGCCAGGCACGCCGGTAAAGCCCATGTACCCCTTTGTTATCTCTAAGTCGGTCGCGCAGATGCCAGTGAGAGTCACCCGCACAAGGGCCTCTCCAGGGGCCGGGGTCGGCTTTTTCCATTCGGCGTGGAAGCTCAAACCGTTATCAACTACTATCGCCTTCATGAGAAAAATTATAGCAGAAACAGGGGAATAATACTATTTTCATCTAAAAAAAACGGCTCGTAACTCCGGTCACATAAAGGTACTTTGGATATCCATATCGTATATAAATCTTTTTAAAAAAGGCGGATCGATATGGAACAGCACGAATCAAATAGACAATGGCTGACCCAGGCCGGCCGGGCTCTTGGCTTCATATCCCCGCACAAGGGGCTGCTCACGGCGATATCTGTTCTAACCCTGCTTGTAGCGGTCCTCGGCGCGCTCGAACCTCTGGCAATGAAATACATATTCGACCAGCTCGGCACAGGAGTGTTCACGGGCCTTGCCGTGGGCATCGCCATGCTCATCGGGTTGAACCTGGCACGCGAGGCTTTCGGCGGCCTTTCAAACTGGCTCGCATGGAAGATACGGCTCGACGTCAACCAGGGCCTTCTTGAGGCGACAGTCACGCGCCTCCACCACCTTCCCATGACCTACCACCGCGAAGAGACGGTAGGAGGGATAATGACCAAACTCGACAGGGGCGTGAACGGTTTTGTCGGAGCGATATCCGACATCGCCTTCAACGTCTTCCCGAGCGTCGTCTACCTCGTAATCTCCCTTTTCATCATGTTCAATCTGGACCCGACCCTCTCTTTCATAGTCCTGTTTTTCGCGCCCCTTCCGGCCATCATAGGCATGTGGGCCGCTGACGAGCAGACCCGGCGCGAAAGGTCGCTCGTTGACAAGTGGACTCGGATATTCTCCAGGTTCAACGAAGTCCTCACAGGCATACTTACGGTAAAAAGCTTTGCCACCGAAGAATCTGAAAAAGAGCGGTTCATGTCCGGCGTGCAAGGCGCTAACAGGCTGGTGCTGCGCGGAGTCGGCAAGGACACCGGCGTGGGCGCGGCCAAAAACCTCATAGGGATACTCGCAAAAGTGTGCGCCCTTGCCGTCGGCGGCTACCTTGTAATAAAGCAGGAGATAACAGCGGGCACGCTCGTTGCCTTTCTAGGCTACGCGGCCGGCCTGTTCGGCCCTGTCCAGGGCCTCACAGGAGTCTACCAGACAATAAGGAAGGCTTCTGTCTCGCTCGGCATAATCTTCTCCATCATAGACGCCCACGACCATATGTCCGACGCGCCCCACGCAAAACCCGTGAAGGCCATCTCCGGCGAGGTCGTATTCGAAAGCGTAAGCTTCGCTTATAACGAGACCAGGCCGATATTGACCGGCATAGACCTGTGCGTCAGCCCCGGCGAATGCGTGGCCCTGGTAGGGCCGAGCGGCGCGGGCAAGTCGACAATAGCCGCGCTCCTCCAGAGGCTGCACGACCCCACGAGCGGCTCCATCAGGATAGACGGCGTTGACTTGAAAGACATGAAGCAGCGCTCTTTAAGGGAGCGTATCGGCGTAGTGTCGCAGGACGCGCTTCTTTTCAACGACACAGTAAAGAACAACATAGCCTACGGCAGGCCGGACGCCGGAACCGACGAGATAACCGCGGCGGCGAAGGCGGCCAACGCGCACGAGTTCATCATGCGCCTGCCCAGGGGTTATGACACGGTAATAGGCGAACGTGGAAGCCTGCTGTCCGCCGGTGAAAGGCAAAGGCTCAGCATAGCAAGGGCCTTGATAAAAGACCCGCCCATACTCATACTGGACGAAGCCACATCGTCCCTTGACGCGCAGTCAGAGATGTTCGTGCAGGATGCCCTTGAGCGGGTCATGCAGGGCAGGACCACTTTCATAATAGCCCACAGGCTCTCAACTGTAGTCGGCGCTGACAGGATACTGGTACTGAAAGACGGGGCGATAATCGAGACAGGCAGCCACGGCGAACTTCTGGAGGTCGGCGGATACTACGCCACATTGGTCGAGTGCCAGTCCAGGGGCCTTCTCACTGCGGCGGCCTGACAGTTACTTTTTCTTTTTGATGAAAACGTCCTTGTAATAGACGCTGTAAGCCTGGATGGGGCAATGCTCGCAATCCGGTTTCAGGGCCTTGCAGGTCTTCCTGCCGTGGTGGATGAAAAGGTGAGTCGTCATGGTCCATTTTTCAGGAGGGATTATGGCGGTAAGGTCGGCCTCTATCTTGTCCGGGTCATCTGAATCTGTCAGGCCGAGCCTCTGGGCGACCCTCTTGACGTGCGT
>JACPGA010000267.1 GCA_016182705.1 Deltaproteobacteria bacterium | reverse complement strand
GTCCGGCAGGGAACTGTATGGCAGCAGCATCAGGGAAGAGTTCGCCGTCGGCTATCTCTATCGCTTTCAAGTCCCACGGCATCGAGTTGGTAGGGTCGTCCCATTCAAGCAGGAAAACTATCTCTTTATCATTGTAAATGGCCCTTGCGGAAACCGAGACAATGGATGGCGCGTAGGCCTTCTCAGCGGTGAATATCTGCGGGAACAGATAAAAGCCTGACAAGGCCGCCTTGTCCCAGAGGCCGTCAGCAGGGCCATCCGGCAGCTTGCCATCGACCTTCATGGCCTTCAGGACGGCGTTGACCACGGGCTTTTTTCCGGGCTCGTTCATCGACGCGACGTAGTTGGCGACGTCCCACCTTTCAGCGTCTGTCATGACCTTTTTCGAAGCCGGGTCAGCGAAGCTCGGCATCTGCGTGCCGGATATGCCTACCGTTATTCTCGTATATATATCCTCAGGCGTGGAGCCAGCCCTGAATGTCCAGCCTTCGGTCAAGTCTCTCGGCCAGGTGCGCGCCCCCCAGTCGTCCTTGAGTTTTTTTGTTCCGTTCCCACGCCCGGCTTCGCCGTGGCATTCAGAGCACCTGTCCTTGAAAAGGGTCTTGCCACGCTCCAGACTTGCGCTGTCAGATTTAATCTTACCGGAAAGGTCTACGCTGGGCTTTTCAGCCTTCTCGTAGCCAGCAAGGGATTTGAGGTACGCGGAGATTTGCGTGATCTCAGTTTTTCCTAGCACGTCAGACCAGCCGGGCATTGAAGTTGCGTTCATGCCATCCCAGCCGGGAATGGAATCATGCGAGCGCATCCCGGAGATCATCCTGCTCAAATCCTCGTCAGATGGCGCGTACTCGTCAAAGGGCGTGGACTTCCATTTGTAAAGGCCCATGGTGAAGTCCCTGGGCGGGGGGTTCAGATATTGCGCTGCCGGGCCGTCGCCAGCGCCTTCAAGGCCATGGCAGTAGGCGCACAGCCTTGCCTAGAGGGCCTTGCCATTGTCGATGGCGGTCTGGCCTAAGGCATTGGCAGCGAAGCTGAAAAAGAAAACAAATAGAATGAAATACCTGAGGGCCATATCAGCTCCAAGACCTCGACGTATTCCCGGTGTAATCGTAGAGGAAAAGGATGACTTTCCACACTTCTTCTTCGGTCAACTCGTTTTCCCACGCCGGCATTGCCGATATCGAAGGCCCGCCTTCCCTCGGCAGGCCCGGCCCTCCCTTCAATATCCTCCAGAACACGTAAGACTCCTGAAGCTGGGCTATCGTGTCGTTGCCTGTGAAAGGCAGCGGCTTCGGCTCAAGGGCGTGTGCGAGGTGGCCGTGGCCGTCAAGCTTGTCTCCGTGGCAGAAAAAGCAGTTTTTGAAATAGACTTCGCCGCCCTCTTTTACAAGGTCCTTGAACGCCTCCGGGTCCTGCTTCTCGATTTTCCTGAAAGGGTTCTCGAGCTTTGTGAGGTCAAAGGTCTTGCCATACGCCCGCGCGAGCGCGGGCGGGGCCGGGTGCGTGGCCCTCAGCTCTGAAGGAGGGGTTTTCCCTGAGCCGTCATAGGCGAGAAAAGCGGCAGCGATTGGTAAAATGACGAATACAGCATTTCGTATGAGTTTTTTGGAAGGGTCTTCAACGAGCGCCCGTACCGGAGCGAAGAGTTTTTTCGCGCCCTCATCCGTTATCGTCATCACCAGCAGAACGGTAATGACAATGAAGAACATGTACATGGAGACAAGGCTTGCTGGGACAGGCTTGCCCCAGAAAAACCCCGGCGCCTTCAATAAGAGATAAAAGAAAAGGCAGGTGAGAATGAACTTTACAAGCCTCATTTGTTCTTCACCCCGCCTGCAGCGCCATCCCCTTCGGGCTTAACCGTTACTTCAACGCCCGAAAGATGCTGGAGGTACGCTACAACGGCCTTTATCTCTGTCTCGCTCAAACCTATGGCGCTCGCCTGGACAGCTGGCATCGGGCTTACAGTATCGCTGGTGCCCGCAAGACCGAAGCCCGGCACCACATAGGCCGAAGGCTCGGCCAGAGATTCATAAAGGTATTCTTCCGCGCTCGCGGCTTTTCCCTTGTAGTTCTTGTCCTTTATCCTGTCTTCAGCTATTACTGCCGCGTTCTCCAGAAGCGGGGCCCTCCCCGCGACAGGGCTGTGGCAGAGCGCGCACGCTCCCTTGCCGTTATAGACCTGCTCGCCGAGGGCTATCAGCTCCTCGACGGTCACAGGCTCTGTTGATGCCTCTTCCTTCGGCGGGGCCTCCGGTGTGATGGGAGGTATTATCTTTACCGAATAGAGGGTGTATATGCCGATTATGAAGAGGCTGAAGAGCGCTACCTTCAGGAAGTTACTCATCCCCTGCCCCACTTTCCTGACCAATGTGGCTCAGCCAGAATATGAACGCGATTATCGCCATGAAGATGATGGTGCCGACTGAGACCGTCTTTGCGGCATAGGCTATCGACGGCGTGAAAGCGTCCGGCGAGTTGTGCCGCATGACCGAATACACGTGCCAGTGCTGCCTTATTGCCGAGCGGACAAAGCCCATGAGCCCCATGAGCCAGGTAAACGAGACGGCAATGAGAAAGAGCGCGTACTGGCTCCTGTCCGGTACGCTGCCCCACTTGAGTTCAGTTGTTTCGGCTTTTCTGTGCATGAAATATTCTATCACTAGGCACGCGACTATGACGAAAAGGGTCGTTGCGACCTGCGGGACCGAAGAAGCGACCTTGTAGACGCTGTTCGTGAAGTACCCGTAATAGACCCCGAGCCAGATTATGTTCGCTATCGCTGCCGTGAAAAGCGCGGCCTCTACGGCGGTCCCGGTTATTGCCCACTTGACCGTCGGCGTGCGGTAGGCGCGCCTGTAAAGGAGGAACGAAAGGAAAGTGAAAAGAAGCATTATGTTCACGGCAATGTTCTTCGCTGGCATGAGCCCGAGAGGCCCTAAGAGCGGATGGTACTGGCCGCCAAGGCTGCTTGCCTCCTCCGGCGTGAGTATCAGAGTGTGAGGCGTAAACCAGACGAGGAAGGTTGCGGCGATGACGAAGGCGATGTACTTTACATATTTGTAGTAGCGCTCCCCGTTCACTCCCCTGCCAAGGCCGCACCATAGATAGTAATTAGCCGCAAGGAACAGCGCACCTATGAGCACCGCCTGTATTATGAAGAGCCACGCGAAAAGCCCGCCCATGAGCGTTATGCCCATCTGCTGGCTGTAGGCGTAAATCTCAGCCGTAAGCCAGTACCCGGCGAATGGCAGCGGCAGGAGAGCGCCTATAGCCACGAGGTTGGCGGTGTATCCCATCCAGTCGTAATGCGCCTTCTCCGTGTTATCTTTGGCTCCGAGGAACCTGTAGGCAGCGTAAGCCGCTACTATCGATCCGCCGTAAGCTATGTTGGCGATGAACCTGTGAAGGTTCATCGGGCCCCAGAGGTGGTTTCTCACTGCGTGCCAGATATTGCCGTCAAAGACCCCGGCGATGTCTACCCCGGCTGGCGTCATCATGAAAGTGACCCACGCGTTGGCTATGAACATGAGTGTCGTGCCGGAGGCGTTCAGAAGAAGACCCACGCCGATATGCGCCCACTTGAGGTTGCCCGCTGACATCGACTTCCAACCGTAGTAATAAAGGTACAGGGCCGCCGACTCGACGAAAAAGAAGAGCGCGTAAAGAAGCATCGTGGAGCCGAATATCCCGGACAGGTACTTCATGAGGTCAGGGTAGAATACGATGAGGCCGAGAAGAAGGAGGCCGCCGGTTATGGCGGTAATCGAGTAGGCAGTGAGGCTCACCCTCAGGAACTCGTAGGCGACCTTGTCATAGCGTTTGTCTTTTTTTATTACGCCAGCGATTTCAAGGAGGAGAACGAATATCGGCACCGCGAGGACAAAGGCCGCGAACCACAGGTGCATCTGCGCGGCCATCCATACGAACATACGCGGGTTGACGCCCGTTACCTTCGGGTAGTCCCCGGGCGCAAGAATGGGCGCGGGCCCGAAAGCCCTTGCGGTTTCGGCTGCATAAACAAAGCACCCGGAAAAAATATCAGGTAAGAGAAAAAACAGCGGGAAGGCGGCAAAGGCCGCCGTAAGCAATATCTTACGTCTCGGCTTCACCGGTTCAGCCCCTGTAAAGGAATGAGAGACCCTGCGCGTTGAACAGCAATATGTCCATCGCGAGGAAGAAGGCCCCGAACGCCGCGAGGGCGATTATGTAAGCGGCTAAGTTCTTCATGCTCAGTTTGACAAAAAATTATGCATGGATTAATCTTAAGGCATGATTAAACGATTTGAAAAGGCCGCCCCTGCTGACAAGCTTATTCTCCTGGGCGCGGCCGTAAACCTGGCCCTGATCGCAGGGCTGGTTGTCGTCTACCTGTTTTTTTAAGAAGCGGCCAGCGGCTATTATACCCACTATTTCCCAGTATTTACAAGCCCTTATTAAGTGGACTAAATCAGTCTTATTTGTTAAAATTAAAAATAACATGCTTGGTGATATCCCGGTGGTGAATGGCTCGTAAAAAGCGGAAAAAAGCCCTTGTCCTCGGAATTGGAAATCTGCTTCTGAAGGATGAAGGGCTCGGGGTAAGGGCCGTAGAGCTTTTCAAGCGCGATTACAGCTTTGGCCCGGAAGTGGAATGCCTCGACGGCGGCACTTCAGGGATGGGGCTTCTGACATACATACAGGATTACACGCACATCATCATCGTAGACGCAGTCCGCGCTGAGGGGGCTCCGGGTACAGTACTTTGCATCCCCGGCAAAAAGCTCAACAGCCTGCCTTCCCTCAAAGCGTCTTCCGCCCACCAGATAGGAGTGAGAGACCTCCTCGAGATTGCCAGGTTCCAGGGCCTCAGCCCTGAACTGGCCCTTGTTGGCATCATTCCATGGGATATTTCAGCAGGCCTTGAGCTTACGCCTGAGGCAGGGAAAGCAGTTCCAGTCGCGACAGAGGCCATCAGGAAAGAGCTCGAAAAATTCGGCTTCAAGGCCGAAAGAAAGGCCGTCTGAATGCACGAGATGTCCATCACAAGAAGCATGCTGGAGATAGCGCGCCGGGAGATGGAGGTCAATGGTATCCATGCGTTGAGAAAGCTCAAGGTCCGCATTGGAGAGCTTACGGCAGTTGAGCCGGACACGTTGAAGTTCTGCTTTGATGTCGCGATCAAAGGCACGCCGTTTCAAGGAGCCGTGCTGGAAATAGAAGAAGTGCCGCTTGGCGGCCGTTGCCGGGTTTGCGGCGGCGAGGTCAGGATAACGGCCTTTGACAACCGCTGCCCCAAATGCGGCTCGACTGATATCGAGAGGGTCTCAGGCCACGAGCTCGACATAATCTCAATGGAAGGCGACTGATGCACGAGATATTGATAGAAGAAAAGATACTCGCGAGAAACGACGAGATAGCCGCTGAAAACAGGCTGGCCCTGTCTTCAAGGGGGATTTACTCCGTAAACCTTGTAAGCTCGCCGGGGGCCGGAAAAACGTCCCTGATTGAGAGCATGACACAGCATCTGAAAGATCTGGCAGTCAGCTTCGCGGTTGTCGAAGGCGACCTCGAAGGCGACTTCGACGCCAAAAGAGTTGAAAGCCGGGGCGTCCCTGCCCTCCAGATAACTACTGGCCGGGCCTGCCACCTCGACGCGCATCAGATCTGCCACAGCCTGCCCTGGGTATACGGCCATGAAGGCCTCGAGCTTCTCATTATCGAGAATGTCGGCAATATGGTCTGCCCTGCCGAATACGACCTTGGCGAGGACGCGATGATAACCATCATGTCGACCGCCGAAGGCGACGATAAGCCGCTTAAGTACCCGGCCATATTCAGCGCCTCAGAGCTGCTTGTGATAAACAAGACAGACCTCGCGCCCTATACCGACTTTGATATCAAAAAAGCCCGAGAGAACGCGCTTAAAGTGAACCCGTATCTCAAAATATTTGAGACCTCGTGCAGGACAGGCGACGGAATAAAGGAATTTGCAGGCTATCTTGCAGCGCTCACAAAATCTAAAATGAAATGATTTGATGGAAAATACACGGATACACATAAAGGGCATTGTCCAGGGCGTCGGCTTCAGGCCGTTCGTCTACAATCTTGCCGTGAAATATGGACTCAAGGGATGGTGCCTGAACGACTCGGAAGGCGTTGTCATAGAGGTCGAAGGAGACCCGGCAGCCGCTTTCATGGACGAAATAAGAAACTCGCCGCCTCCGCTGTCGAGGATAGAGTCAATGACAGTTGAAAAGGTCGCCGGCAACGGCGGCTATAGCGGTTTTGCCATTCGCGAGTCCATGAGCATCGAGGGCAGGTCTGTCCTCGTCTCTCCTGATGTTGCCGTATGCGCCGACTGCTTAAGCGAGATGCTCGACCCTTCTGACAGGCGCTATCTCTACCCGTTCATAAACTGCACGAACTGCGGCCCGAGGTACTCCATCGTAAAAGACATACCATACGACAGGCCCAAGACCACAATGGCTTTGTTCAAGATGTGCCCGGCGTGCGACAGCGAGTACCACGACCCATCAGACAGGCGGTTTCACGCCCAGCCTGACGCCTGCGCCGTTTGCGGCCCCAAGGCATGGCTCCACGGAAAACCGGAGGCGGGAGTGAACTTCGAGGCTATAAGCGCGGCCCGGAGACTATTGAAAGAAGGAATGGTGCTCGCGATAAAAGGGCTCGGCGGCTTTCATCTGGCCTGTGATGCTGAAAACCCGGAGGCAGTAGCAAAGCTCAGGGAAAGAAAGAGGCGCTCGCTTAAAAAAGGGCTCCAGTCGAACAAGCCTTTCGCGCTCATGGCCCCGGATATTGAAACCGTGCGCGCCTTCTGCGAAGTATCGGAAGAAGAAGAAAAAGCCCTGCTCGAAAGACAAAGGCCCATAGTCCTTCTCGAAAAGAAAAAGGACCAACGAATAATCGCCGATGCTGTCGCGCCCGGTAACAGGCGTTTCGGAGTGATGCTACCGTATACACCCTTGCACCGGCTCCTCTTCCACCCGGAAGGTGTTTTCAAGGCGCTTATTATGACAAGCGGCAATATCTCAGATGAGCCCATAGTCATTGAAAACGCTGACGCATTGGAAAAACTCTCTTCGCTTGCCGACTTCTTCCTCCTTCACGACAGGGGGATATACATGCGAGTCGATGATTCCATTTTAAAGGTAGACGGAAAAGCAAAAAGGCTCGTCAG
>JACPGA010000253.1 GCA_016182705.1 Deltaproteobacteria bacterium | reverse complement strand
GCCCGGCTCGACGACATTGTAATAATAAGTAAGGCTCGCTCCCATATTTACAGCGATTGACGCCTCGGGCACGCCGTCGAATATCGCTGAAGCCTGCGGAAAGCCGTGCCAGTGAACAGAGTGCGGGTCAAAGAGGTCAGGCCTCTTCATCATGCCCACGTTCGTCAGCGTGAGATAGAACTGGTCTCCCTCGTCAACGGCAATGGTAGGGGCAGGAAGAGAGGCCCCAAGCATGCCGTCGTCCATCACCATATCCGACGGAACGCCTGTGACATCCTTGAAGCCGAAGATATACATCGGCCTGCCGTCCCCCATGCGTATGTAACCGTCCCCGGCTGTCAAGTGCATGCATTTGACATCGGGCCTGAACTCGGGATTCGGCGCGCCGTTTACGACACTGTCAGGGACTGCGTCCCCGTTCGCGTCACCCGGACACTGCACCTCGACAGCGGCTTTGGCCTGGGTAGAAAGGCCCAGGAGGACGGCCGCGGTCAAAGCTATCAAAGGAGGCTTTTTCATTATTTTCCCCTTTCGCTTTTACAAGCAGGTTGCTCAAAGAGTTACAGATGCCAGGAGCCGAGGAGCGAGGGATGAGACGTATTTTTTGTACGCCTCATTCCCGCGCTTTGAAGCCCGCGAATCAGATTGCGCTAATACCTCTCGTCAGCGCCGATATCGACCCTTAACCCGTTCGGCCTTGCCTGCCCGTCAAAGTCGGTGGACAGCTCGGGGAAAGTGCTCAGGGGGTTATTCAGGCCCCTGTTTATCGCAGGCGACCCTGACCTCAGGTGATAGTCGCCCGTGAGCGTAAGCGGGCCGAACCTGACGTCTATGAAGTTGCCTCCCTCGTCGAAAGCAGGCTGCGCCTGTATGCTCGTGGTCGCTTCCGGTATGTTCACCTGATTTGTAGCGCCGTTCAGGTACTGGCTCACGAACAGCGGGTCAGAAGAGATGTTGCTCGTGTGATAGCCGGTCCTGTCCGTGAGGATGGAGTATCTGGGGTCAAGAAATCTCTGTGTCGCGGTACCCTCGACCCAAAGGTCCCAGTAAACCGGCGGTTGGCCCGCCTCGACATCCGGCACCAGCCCGTAAAAAGGCGGGTTCTGCGTGGAGTCCGCGATGAAGTAGAACGACCTGTTATGCCAGATGATGTTGTCCACTACAGAGGGGTTGGAGAACTCCTTGTACGGCAACACCCTCGAATAGGTCCCGAAAACCGAGGCCAGCAGGTCGCTGTGAGCCCGGGCGACTATTCCGGCCGGCTGTGGCGTGGACATTGAAGGACTGCCGGGCGCGAATGCCGCTCCGGCCGTTGCTGTTGAATCGTTATTGGAGATCGTGTTATGCACGATAAAGACCCTGGCCGAATCCTGAAGGGATATACCGGCTCCAGCCAGCCCGGACACGTTATTCGTGATCATGTTATTGAATATCTGTACCGTGTACCACGCTTCGGGGATATTGGGGTTGTTCAGCACGTCCTGCCCGTTGACGCGGTTCAGCCGGATGCCGCCCCCGTCACCTGCGCCTGCGAGGTTGCCCTGTATGACGTTTTTAATCACCTTCACTGACCCTGAGCCGGCTGAGAGAGCCCCGATTCCGAGGGGAGCGCCGCCGGAGACGAGCACGCCACCACCGGATACTGCCAGGCCCTGGTTAAATGACTGGTTGAAGATGACGGTGTTGCCGGAGATGGTGCCCTGATCGCTCAAGCCCAGATGGCTTATTCCGGCCCCTTCTCCCATCGTGAAGTTCCCGCAGATGAAGTTGTCAGTCACCTGATAGAAATCGGTGCCGGTGCCTATGGTTATGCCGCCTCCGCCATCTATCCTGCCTGCGTTCTGGGTTACGTGGTTGTTGTGGATCTTGAGATAATCGTTAAAGGCGTTCTGGTATTCCAGGCCGGCCCCGTTCAGTACAGTCAGAGCGGTGTGGCCTGAGCGTATGCCGCCGCCGTACACGCCCTGATTATTGATGATCCTGTTGTTGCTCACTTCCATGTAGGGCGCGTAGCCGTTTATCACCACGCCACCGGCTATGTCGCTGCCCGTCAGCGTGAATCCGTCTATTCTGGCGTTCGGGCTTGGTCCGAACCCGCCGTTTGCCTGAGTAGTGTTTTTTGCGACGACCGTAACCGCAGCGCCTTCCTCAGTCGGAAGGATGGCTCCATCGGGCACGTTGCCGGGGTCCTGGGCTGGCAGCACATCGACAGCGCCGGAAGTCACGAGAGACGCGAGCTTATCCCTCCAGAGCTGGAGCTTTTCCGCCGGTCTCTTTACGGCGTTGATGGTGACAGACCCGGCTCCCCAGCCCTGAAGCTGCACAGGCTTCCACATGAGCACGAGTTCCTCATAGTTGCCTGGAGGGACGATAACCATATCCCCCGGGTTGGCAATGTCAACGGCCTCCTGTATCGAAGCGCCAGGACTTACCCTTATAATCGAACCGGCTATGGGGCCGACAGTAACAGTAAGCCCGGCTATGGTCTTTCTGGCGTTATCGCTCCGGGTAACGGAGAGCTCGCCTGTTGCCGTTCCTGCAGGGATGGTGGCCGTTATGACGCCAGGCGTCCAGTTGTTTATCTGAAGCTGGGTATTGCCGATCGACACGGTGCCAGATGCGCTGCCGAACCCGTAATCCCTGTTTATGGTCTTGGGTGTGGCGGGGGTGCCGTCATAAGCCGGATTAGGCACCGGCACAGATCCTTCCGAAACAATGGTCAGCTGCTGGCCCGCTATCGCGTAAGGGCCGGAGCCGTTGGGCCCGGTAACGCTGTAGATCTTTGGCGTGCCGTTCTGGAATTCGCAGTCCAGCGGGTACTGTCCGGGCCCGGCAAACGCCGCTACAGGAATGACCGGCGTGTCGAGATAGGTCGTGGCGCCAGGCATGAACTGGAATGTGTAGCAGAACTGGCTGTACTGCCGGTTGAAAAACGGGTCGGCTATCATCTGGCCCGGATTGGCCGGGTCGGAGATCGGGCCCGGGTCGTTTATACATGTCGTAAGCATGTTCGGCGAGACTCCGCTCGGGTTCGAGATGTTGACGGTGTAAGTGGAAGGCACGAGCGCGTTATAGTTTCCCCATTCGTCAGTATAAGTCCTTGTCACTTCCCTTCCAGTCCAGTCCCTTATGGATATGGGGAGCCATGGCGGGGCATACTTTTCGCCGAACTGTGGAGAGTTGGGGTCGAACTCGTTCGCGAGGTCGTCGAGGACCATGCCCTTTATATGCGCCGCTACCGGCACGTCCGTGAACATCGCGAAGTTTACGGCCGCGTTGAACCCGTCCATGACAGAGATCTGCTTGCGGTCGCAAACCGGCCTGTACGAACCGGCATAAGGCGCTGGTATTCCTGGGAAGAGCGAAAGCTCGGCAGGCACGAGGTGCCCTTGTCCGCCGTTTTCATCTTTGTTTACGCAAGACGGAGGGAGAAGGAGCGTACTCGGGACATACTCGTCCCCGAAGTCGACGTTTTTATCTTCTTCTTTTACCGTCTTGTACGCGGCGCCCAGCGCGGACCTGGGAGGCACGGCTTCAACGATATAAGTCCCGGTCGCCACGTCATTAAAGGCGTAACCGCCATCGAACACGCCGGGCCTCACCTGGTTGAAATTGCGCAGTCCATCAAAGCAATCGACGCGCTGCCCGTATGATGAAAACGGCTCGCCCTGGCAACCGGCAGGCGAATTGTCGTCCCAGCTGTCAGTTGTAACCGCCTGCAAGGCGTCCCCAAGGTCGAACGCGCCGTTATCATTCCTGTCGACGTCTTCGCCGCCCTTCTGCTGCGGGTCATCCCTCCAGCCGAACGGGTAGTTGTCGATATCGGCAAGGGCCTGGACGCCATCGCCGTCAAGGTCGTCAATAGCCTTGTCCCTGTTCATGTCCGGGTAAAGGTTGACCTGTACCCTGGCTATACCGGGCTCCCACAACTCTGCCGCCGCATATGCCGGGTCATTTTCAGCTCTGGTGACTGAATACTGGACCATGCCGGTTATGCCACCGTTCTCACCAGGGCCATAAGGGGCTTTTCCCCATTCGATGACATTCGTCTCTCCGAGGAAACCCTGGAACGCCTCCAGGAGTACCGGGCCTGTTTCGGTCCTTGAAAGGTTATTGCCGGTATTAGGGTTTACCGCCGGACTGCCGTCAGCGTTAAACTGAGCCTGCGGGGTCAGCGCGTCCCATGAAGGATAATCCCATCCCTGGTCAGCGTTCACAGTGCCGCCAGCGTCAACTACGACGGTCGCTCCGGTTGCCTTGAGCCTGCCGAAATCAACCTCGGCAACCAGCCAGTTGAAGAACGGAAAGACCTCGTCAAAGGGCACGAAACCGGTCAGGTCGGTCGGGAAGGACTGGTATATGGTGCCGTCCCTGAAACGAAGGTTGACCGGAACCTCCGGTATGCCGATGTCATCGACTGACGGGTCGTCGCACATCATTGTGACGCAATCCCTGAACCCGTTCTGGTTTTTATCGAGAAAAACCCTGCTCTCCAGCCTTGAAAACCACTGGAAGACAGGAACATCGCCCAGGGCATGCGCGCCTGCGCCAGCTTCAATTGTGACATTCGCGAGAGCGATGATCAGGTCCAGATGCTCGTCCCACACGACCAGCTGATAGTCGCCCGGCGGCACATCAGGTATTGAGATCCAGGGAATGGTATGGCCGAACGGCTGTCCGGCATTGAAGGTCTGGAAAGGTGGGGCTGAAAGATGCAGATTCACTACCCGTCCTGTAATGGTCTTTCCGCCAGTCAGAAAGGCCGCGCCGTCAGTGGGAGCCACGAAACCGACAGAGACATGCTGACCAGGAGGTCCGAACTCTGTAAAGAAGGTTGGTTCGTTCGCCTTGACCCAGGCGTCTATCGTTTTTGTGCCTTCCAAAGTGCTCGTCTGGACCCATGTCTGTCCCTTGGGCGAAATGGCCTTTATACCGTACTTGCCGGGAGGCAGATATTTGATATTCGCCCTGCCATCCGCGTCTGTCTTTATTATTCCGGTGCCCATACTGGTCACATTCCCGTCGGCGTCATACGAAGTGCCGAGCGGATTGCCGAAGGCGTCCATTATCTGCTGGCCTCCGGCCTGTCCGTATCTGCCGGCGGCGTCGGACAGGAGTATGGAAAATCCCTCAAGACCCCTTTCAGCAGGCACATTTGGCGCGTTGTTTATGGGCTGGTTGTCCTCGAATACCAGTACCGTGATCTGGGCTGTCGGAAGCGGCAGCCTGTTCAGGACTACAGTGGCCTGCGACTGTCCGGGTTTTATCGATGCGCCGCCAATTGTATAGCCGCTATCCGGCAGAACCGATATGAAGTAAGGCTTTGCCGGGTCTGATGGTATGCTGGAAGATTGCCCTTCGTCGCCGCTTGCGGCAACAGGCATATAGCTTGAATGGAATTTCACAGCCAGAGTATCCGGGTCTGGCACGCCCGGTGAGACCTGGTAGGTGGCGTCTTCCTCGAGAAGCCACCTGTACCCTGTTACAGCTTCACCGTCTGGTCCGACCACGTTGAGGGTAAGGGCCGAGGCTGGCACGCTGAAGCACAGCAGCGAGATGACAGACACTGACAGGCTTTTAATCCAGCCCCGCGCTTTGCGTCTTTGTGTTCCATTTTCCATTTAAATCCTCCGCTGTTAAAAAAATTAACATCGCCCCGGGCAGGCTACCGCCCTGGGCGGTCTCCCCCTCTTTTTTTGAATAAGTTTTCGACGGATTTTTTATATGCGAAGAGTCGGATCAGGCAAAGTCATACAAAAGATCTACATACCTTCTATGAATGTACACTGGATTTACAAGCTGTCAAATGGCTTCTGGAAGATTTTTTCCACTACGGGAGGCAAATGAAGAAAAAAATATTATAAGAGGCTCAGTTTTTTTACTTTGGCGCTCTTCAGCTAAGAAAAAAACAGCTGCTTTTTTCCTGGCAGGGAAAACAAATTTCCTGCTGTAAATTAAAATCAATTGCCGGTTTTTTGTTTTCAGCTGAAAGGAAGAAAAGCGCGGGTGAAGTGATTAGATGCGGGATAAAGCGCTGAAAATTTTCAGATTGACTTACCTTGTATTCACGCCGCGAAAGCGCCCCGACTTTAAAGCGCTGGCCAGGGCGTCTTCCGCGACGTCGTCCATGAACTCGGTATAGCATCTGCCTACGTCCTCGCTGCTGTGCGAATCGCTCCCGCCCGTGTACGGAAGGCCGAGGGACATGGCGGCATTATATGCCTTTTCATTCTCCTCGCCGTTGTTATGGCCATTATACGCCTCGACAGCGCATATGCCATGGGCCTGTGAAAGTTCCGCCTTGAACTGTCCCCACCCCCTGAACGGGTGAGCTACAACAGCGACAACCCCTTTTGGAGCCAAGAGCTTTATGAGCTCGCTGAGAGGGGCGAACATGCCAAGGTCGAGAAAGCTGTTGTCGCTGAGTCCGAAAAGGAGCACGTGACCTTCGGCGGCGTCATACTCCGCGCCCCAAACGCTATGCCGTCGAGGCCAGAGCGTATGGCGCTTTCTATGACCTCCTCAGGCTCTGAGAAGCTCTCGTATGTGAACGCGTGGTTATGCAGGTCTATTTTCAATTCGCTATCCAGAGTATCTCTCTTTTGAGCCTCGCAGCGTAACGCCAGGCAAGGCTTTTAAACCTCGGGCCTTCGGTGGTCTCGGCAAGCTCGTCAGCCGCGAAAGTAGCATAGCCCAGCCTGAAAGCCAGGTACGCTACCATGTAGAGCCTGAGCCTCTCGCGGTCTACAGCGTCTCTGGCTGACGCCGAATACTTCGAAAGAAAGTAATGCTGCTCCATCGGATTCATGTCGAACTCTATTATTGCAGAGGCAAGGTCCCACGAGATGTCCTGCGCCGACGGAAAAAACTGGTCTGAGTGATGGTCAAGAGTGTCAGCTTTCTTATACCCTTTTTTTGTAAGAAGCCATTCAACCGGAAACATCCTTCCGTCTACCTCCACGGGCG
>JACPGA010000252.1 GCA_016182705.1 Deltaproteobacteria bacterium | reverse complement strand
GGGACAAAGGGGAGGGTGGAACAGGTCTGTTATCACCCCCACCCACCCCTCCCCCATCAAGGGGGAGGGTATAAAGAACCAAGGCAGGCCTCGGGATATCAGCCCTTAGAGATAATAAAGGATAGATGAGCATACCAAAGGAAAAAATAGAAGAGGTTCGCGAGCGGGCCAGCATAGTGCAGGTCATAAACGAGTACGTGCCGCTTACGAAACGGGGCCACAACCATGTGGGCCTGTGCCCCTTCCACTCCGAGAAGAGCCCTTCGTTCACCGTGAACGAAGAGAAAAAGATATTCTACTGCTTCGGCTGCAACGCCACCGGCAATGTAATAACCTTTTTGATGAAAAAAGACGGCCTTGCCTTCCCCGAGGCTGTAAGGGCGCTCGCGTCCAGGTACGGCATCACCATAAACGAATCCAAAAGTGGTGTCCCTGACGAGAGGGAGCAGATATACTCCGCGCTCAAGGCCGCCTCAGAGTACTTCTCCGGAATGCTGCGCGCCGCCGCCGGAGACCCGGCAAAAGAATACTTGAAGGGCAGGGGCCTTACGGGCGAGCTTGCCAAGAGGTTCCATATAGGGTTTGCCCCGAACAAGTGGGACGGCCTTTTCATGTTCCTCAAGAAAAAGGGCATAGGGGTTGACGTGGCTTGCAAGGCGGGCCTCCTTGTGAAAAAGGATAATGGGCCGGGCTATTACGACAGGTTCAGGAACAGGGTCATCTTCCCGATAACCGACGTGAGGGGCCGGATAATCGGCTTCGGCGGAAGGGCACTGGACGAAAAGAGCCTGCCCAAGTACCTCAATTCGCCAGAGTCTCCGGTCTTCAAAAAGGGCGAGACCCTTTTCGGACTTGCCCAGGCAAAAGAGGCGGTCTCGAAAGAGGGCTACGTTCTGGTCGTTGAAGGTTACTTTGACCTGGTCGCCCTGCACAGGCACGGCTTTTTGAACAGCGTCGCCACCATGGGCACCGCCCTTACGACCGACCATATAAGAACACTGAAAGGCTACACCTCTTCCATATACGCGCTTTTCGATTCGGACGAGGCAGGAAAAAAGGCCGCGCTTCGCGGACTCAACCTTTTCCTCAACGAAGATATATCGTGCAGGGCCGTGCTCTTGAACCAGGGCAAGGACCCGGACGAGTTTTTGCAGCTGGCCGGGCCTGACGCCTTGCGGGAGGCCATTGTGGACGCGCCGACCCTTATGGAGTACTACCTTGGGTCCCTCAGGGCCAGGCTCAACATGTCCGCCCCTGAAGGCAAGAAAAAGTACTTCGAGGACGCGCTCTCGTATCTTTCGAAGATAGGCAACCTGGCTGAAAGGGGCCATTACGCGACTATCGTGGCATCCACGCTGGGCATAGGGGTCGATTCGGTCTATGACGCGATAAAAGGCGCGGGCAACCCCGGAAGCTTGAAAGTCAAGAGCGGCTTTCAGGCGAGAAGCCTTCCTGAGCTTACGCTTTTAAGGGTCATTATGAAACACCCTGAGCTCTTCAGCCCCGAAGTCGAAACCGCTTTCGAGGCTTTTACCGACGATGAGCTGAAAACAGCCGCAAGGGCCGTTGCAGGGTTATGCCGCGAGGGTGTGGCGGTCTCCGGCCCTGCCCTGCTTGAAAGGGTCGAGGGCGAAGCGCTGAAAGGCTCCATGGCCGAGCTTCTTTTCAGGGAGATGGACGGCTTCGTGGAAGAGCCAGCCAGAATGGTACAGGACAGTTTGAAAAGCATCATGAACAGGGGTAAAGTTAAAACATCTACTCAGGATATGATAAAGCTCCTGGAGCAGATGGGCAAGTCGGACATAGCGATCGAGCTGAGAAAAAGGATAGAGGTAGGCCCCTCTGGAAAAAGGCACTGACAGGGAAGTGGATATGGCAAGACAGACGGAACTGGAACCGGGGATGAAAGATCCGGAAATAGAAGATCTCGAGCTGGAAGACGAGGACGGCGAAGGCATAGACCTCGACGACGAGGAGGCCGGGGATGTCCGGCTTCAGCCGGAGGCCCTTGAGCCTGACGGCGCAGCGGCGGACATGGCCGGACCCGGGCCTTCGGCGGGTGCTGACCCTGTACGGACCTATCTCAAGGAGATGGGCTCGGTCTATCTCCTTACCAAGGATGAAGAGATAGCCCTGGCCAGACGCATAGAGGAGGGAAAGGCCGCCATCGCCAGAGAACTCCTTGCCACGCGCTCGATAATAGAAGAGATAGAACGGCTTAGGGACACTCTCGCCGAACGCTTTCGCGGCGCCGATGAGCTTGAGTCAGATGACGAAGAGGCATTCATAAGCGAGGATGAGGAAGAGCTGAGGGCTGTCTTCGACAAGATAGAGGACGCGCTCAAGATATACGCCAGGGCCTCGAAACAGAAGGATACCGGCAAGGCCAGGGAAAAGCTCCTCGAGCTTGTGCTTGAGATTGAGAAAACTGCCGACGTCTACGAAAAGACGATAGAAAACCTCAGAAGCGCCCGTGAGGAGATGAAGCGGCTCGGGGCGCGCAAGGCATTCATCGAGGAGACGCTCAGGGCCTCGGGGGCGGCCTTTGATGCCCTTGCAGCCGACCCGACGGGGCCTGCCGCCGAATACGCGCTGACTGTAAAAGAGCTTGAAGACCTCAGGGCCCGCATTGGGCTTGACGAGGAAGGGCTCTCGGCCCTTCTGGCCCGGATAGACGACTGGCACCTCAGGGTCGATGAGGCCAAGCAGAAGCTTGTAAAAGCCAACATGAGGCTTGTGGTAAGCATTGCCAGAAGGTACCTGAACAGGGGCCTGCAGTTCCTTGATCTCATACAGGAAGGCAATATCGGCCTGATGAGGGCCGTTGAAAAGTTCGAATATAAAAGAGGTTACAAGTTCTCGACCTATGCCACATGGTGGATAAGGCAGGCCATCTCCCGGTCGATAGCGGACCAGGCGCGCACCATACGCGTCCCCGTGCACATGATAGAGACCATAAACAAGCTGGTGCGCATATCCCATTACATGACGCAGGAGAAAGGGGTGGAGCCCACCCCTGAAGAGATCGCGGCGGCCATGAACCTTTCTGTCGACAAGGTCAGGAAGATAATGAAGATAGCCAGGGAGCCCATCTCTCTTGACACTCCCGTGGGAGACGACGGAGACAGCCTGCTGGGGGACTTCATAGAGGACAAGGAAGCGGCTGTTCCGCATGACGAGATAATAAACAACGACCTTACGGGCCATATGAGCGAAGTGCTCGCGACCCTTTCTCCGAGAGAGGAGAAAGTTCTGCGCATGAGGTTCGGCATAGGAGAGGTAAAGGACCACACGCTTGAAGAGGTAGGGGCCTTCTTCAATGTCACGCGCGAACGGATTCGCCAGATTGAGGCCAAGGCTTTAAGGAAGCTTCGCCACCCGAAAAGGTGCAAGAAGCTGAAGACCTTCTCAGAGAAATAAGCGTCAGGAAACTGGCGCGCTGACACGAAAAATCTTTTATTTGAGCTTTTTCAAGCACGGAAAGTATTTTTTTTGACGCGCCCAAACCCCTGAAACAGCTGTTTTTCCTGCCCTTTTTATTAACGAATAGTTTTAATGTTCCCTTAATGTCACGCTTTTATTAATTTTTTCTGAATTTTCCCTTGACAAGTTTTAATAACCAAATATAATAGCGGTAAAGGTAAACAAGCCTGAGGACTCAAGACGGGTCTGACGGTTTACGGCGATGATGCCATAGTGCGACCATGCAGGTTGCGCGATGGCTTTTTTTTTGGAAAAGCGGGTTATAATACTACTCCCCAGGGAGAATCAAACTATGAAGAAAATATTAGCGACGCTGTTTGCCATCTCAGCTCTGGCCCTTGCG
>JACPGA010000246.1 GCA_016182705.1 Deltaproteobacteria bacterium | reverse complement strand
CCCTGAAGGCGTGGAGCATCATCTTCCAGACGGACTGAAGTATGCTCAGCAAGAATGCCTCCGCCAGAACATTGAATTATACGCGGCTAAGCCAATATGAGAATGGCCGCGCCAGTCGCGAGAATATTCAGGAGACTCAGCGGAAGCATCAGCTTCCAGCCGAACGACATGAGCTGGCCGAACCTGGGCCTCGGCAGCGCGGCACGCAGGAGTATGAAGAGCATGATGAAAAACAGGGTCTTCAGGAAAAACCAGATTACCGGCGGCAGCACCGGCCCGAGCCAGCCGCCGAAAAAGAGCGTCGTGATGAGCGCTGATATGAGGACTATGCCGAGGTATTCACCCACAAAGAACATGCCGAACTTTATGCCAGAGTACTCGGTATGGTATCCGGCCACCAGTTCGTTTTCAGCCTCCGGCAGGTCAAACGGTATCCTGTGCGTCTCGGCGAGCCCCGCGATGAAAAATATGACGAGTGCAGGGAACTGCGGCACAAAGAACCAGAGGCCCTGCTGCGCCTCTACTATTCCCCTCAGGTTAAAAGTCCCGGCCAGCATGACAACACCCATGAGCGACAGGCCCATGAAGACCTCATAGCTCAACATCTGCGCCGCGCCCCTGATGCCGCCGAGAAGAGAGTACTTGCTGTTGGACGCCCATCCGGCCAGCACTATGCCGTAGATATTAAGCGACGACATGGCAAGGAAAAAAAGTAAGCCGATGTCCAGGTCAGCAACAGAGATGCCCGGAGCGAACGGCACCACCGCGAAGGCAAAAAGGACGGCTGACATAATGACGGCTGGCGCGAGTATGAAAACAGCTCTGTCGGAAAAGGGCGGGACCCAATCTTCCTTCGCGAAAATCTTGAGCATGTCGGCCACGACCTGAAGTATGCCGAACGGGCCGACCCGGTTGGGGCCGTACCTGTCCTGCCACAGGGCAAGAAGGCGCCTCTCCATCCAGATGAGGCCCGCGCTCATCGTCGTGAGAGAGATGAGTATCGCTATCATCATGACCAGTGGTGTTATTATGCCCTGCATATATCCCTCTCAGTCAGGCGGCCCTTCTCTTTGCCCTTGTAAGGACTCCCCACGCAGGAAGCGTAAATATGGCCATACCCGGCAGAAGCGGAACAGCCGCGACTCCCCGGGTGAGACCCGGCACAAAGACCGCCGGAAGGCCAAAGGACTTGCCATTGGCGCGCACTTCTATCTCGTCGCCTTCTTCTACTTCGAGCCTTTCCGCGTCCTCTTCAGCTATCCCGATAAACGGCTTTGCCTGAAGGCTCGCCAGAGGGGCGGAAAGTGCGCTCAACTCTTCTGACCCGAATACGCGGGGCATGGGGACAAGGAGCCAGCCGTATTTGCGGGCCTTGAATCGCATCGGCACTGCCCTGAAAAACGGCGCTGCCGCCGACTTAGGCTCAAGGAGCCTTACGCCAGGGTCGCCGCCCCTTAACGGCCCGCCTGCCCATTCCTGGTACTTGGTCAAGGACTGCGCCGAGTTCCACCCCGGGGCCCAGAAGCGCGGTATAAGGGGCGAAGGCGGCTGGCCCTGAAACCCTTCCATTGAAAATGAAAACGGAGTGTCCGCGTCCTCAGGGGGCTTTGATTCGTAAATCGTCCTGTCCGCTTCAACCGCGGTCCTGCCGCTCCGCCGCTCGGTCTGTCTCGGTATCTTTTGCCCGGCTATCCGGAAGCCATGCTTCGGCGCGGCACGTGTTATTTTTTCAAAGGCCGGGATTATAGACGCCGCATCGGCAGTCACATCGTCAAGGGTTTCCCATTTTTGGAGTTTGAGCCCGGTACTGTCCATCATATCTTTAAGCCAGCGCCAGCTTGCCTGCCGCGCTTCGTCAGGCGCGAATACCTGAAAAAACCGTTGCGCCCTGCCCTCGAAATTCACGAGCGTCCCTGTCGATTCGGCAAATGTAGCGCCAGGAAGAGCTATGTGCGCCGCCCTGGCCGTATCCGTAAGTATGTGGTCTATGACAATGACATTGCTGAAAGAGGCCAGAAAATTTTCCGCGTCTTCGGTATCCATGCGGCGGAAGATGTCGTTTTCCGCAATGACAAGAGTATCAAATCCTCCTTCAGCCGCCGCGGCAGCGGCCTCGTCCAGCCCTCTGCTGTCGATGAGAGCCGCGCCCAGGCTATCGCACTCGGGCATGACCATCGTAAGTCCCGCCTTTTTGCCGCGGGCGCATAACGCCCACGCAACGTTGGCTGCGGCCTGTATCACGGCTTCGCTCCCTGAGCCTGTGCCGGAGACGACAAGCGGCCTTTCGGCTTCAAGAAGGGCGTTCGCGACCTCCCGCGCAAAGGAGGCCGTCCCTGAAGGAAGCCCGTCCACGATCGGGAGGCTTCCGTTCAGCTCCCTTGCTATCGCGGCGGCAAAGCGGGCTATCTCAACAGGCGGGCCGTGAAAGGTCTTTACAGCCGCGCTGTCAAGGTCTATCGCGTAAGGGGCCGCCGTGTAGAAAGGCCCCTTTTTACCCTGTGTCGCGGTCTTCAGGGCCATGTCGTCCCAAAAGGGTATGCCGAGCTTCGTCGCGGCTTTTAAAGGCCCGTTCTTTGCCGCCTGCCTCAACGCGAGCGCGAGCACCGGGGCCGTATTCGTGACATCTTCGCCCAATACCAGTGCAGCGTCCGCTGACCTGACCTCCTTGAGAGAAGGCGAACGTGCAAGCCCTCTTTCCATTACCTCTACGATTAGAGAGACGAGGCGAGCCTCATGACGGGAAAAGCCTGAATAAAAGTTTTCAGCCCCGGAGAGAGTGCGCAGAGCGATATTCGTCTCCACGGAGGCGCGCGGAGAGCCGACTGCCATGAGCCTGCCTCCCATGCCTATCATGTTAGAAGCGAGCTTCAAGGCCTCTTCGTTTGAAACCGCTTGAGTGCCGTTCGGGGTTTTTAAAAGAGCTTCTTTTTCGCGCTGCAAGCTGTTCACGAACTCGTAGCCAAACCTTCCCCTGTCACAGAGGAAGTACCCGTTCACCTCGCCGTTGTAGCGGTTCACGACGCGCCGGAGCCCGCCGTATCTTTCACCGGGTATGGTGTTGCACCCGACCCCGCAATGGACGCAGACCGAAGGCGCGGTCTGCAGATCCCACTTCCGTGTGTAATGGCTTTTAAGTGTCTTGTCAGTGAACACCCCTGTAGGGCAGACCTCCACGAGGTTTCCGCTGAAAGGGCTTTCAAGGACGCCGTCTTCGCTCCTCCCGAAGTAGATCCTGTTCCGGGAAGCAAAGGCGTCGAGGTCAGCACCCCCGGCGTAGCCCCTGTAAAAACGCACGCACCTGTAGCACTGTATGCAGCGGTTCATCTCATGGTTGACTAACGGGCCGAGGTACTGGTTTCTGTATGTCCTTTTTTTGAAGCGGAACCTCCGGTATACATGCCCGGTCATCTGCGTCATGTCCTGAAGATGGCACTCTCCGCCTTCGTCGCAGACCGGGCAGTCGTGCGGGTGGTTGGACATCAGCCACTCTATGACATTTTCACGGAACGCCTTTGCCTCCGGGTCGTCTATCGACACTCGCATGCCTTTTGCTATCGGAGTCACGCAGGACATGACTATCCTGCCTCTTGTGTCATTTTCATTCTTGAATACCTTTACGGCGCATTGCCTGCACGCTCCAGCCGAATGCATGGCCGGGTGCCAGCAGAAATACGGTATGTTGAACCCGTGTGAAAGACAGGCCTGCAGCAGGTTCTGCCCGTCCTCGACCTCGTATTCCCTGTTCTCTATTAAAATCTTTGCCATTGGACCTCAGTGAGCCTTGTAAGGGCAGCCCTTCTCTTTAATATGCCGCTCAAAATCGCTTCTGAATAATTTAAGCCCGCTCCTCAAGGGCTCCATGGCCCCCGGCGCGAGCGCGCAATAGGTCCTGCCTATCCAAAGCGATTCGCCGTGCATCTCGAGCACCTCGAGGTCTCCCGGTTTGGCGCGCCCTTCTTCTATCGCGGACAGGGTCTTTTCAACCCATGGCAGCCCCTCGCGGCACGGGGTGCACCATCCGCATGATTCCTGGGCGAAGAACTGCTCAAGGTTCCTGAGCACGCCCACCGGGCAGGTCTTATCGTCCACCGCTATCATCGTGCCTGTGCCCATGCGGCTTCCGGCCTCCATCACTGAATCGAAGTCCATCTTCACGCCAAAATGCTCTTCGGTCAGAAACTCGGTAGAGGCCCCGCCGGGTATGAGGCACCGGAGTTTCATCCCTTCCATCATCCCTCCAGCGTGCTCTTCCAGAATCTCTCCTATCGTCGTGCCCATGGGCAGCTCCCAAAGACCGGGCCTTTTGACCTTTCCGCTCACGCCGTAAATTTTCGTGCCGCCGTCTTTTGAGCGGCTCAGCCCCCTGTACCACTCGGCGCCGTTGGCGATTATGTGCGGCACGTTCGATAGCGTCTCGACGTTATTTACGACAGTGGGCCTTCCCCACAGGCCGCATACCTGCGGAAACGGCGGCTTTGCCCTGGGTACCGCCCTTCTGCCTTCGAGCGCGTTAAGGAGGGCCGTCTCTTCCCCGCATATGTAGCGCCCGGCGCTTACATGAAGTTTTATATCGATACTGAAGCCGGAAGAGAGTATGTCCCGGCCCAGATAACCTTTTGCGTAGCCTTCAGAAAGAGCCTTTGATAACCGCTCAGCCGAAAGAGTGTACTCCCACCTCAGGAATATGAAGGCCTCTGTTGCCCCGATAGCAAACGCGCTTATGATCATCCCCTCGATGAGCTGATGCGGGTTTCCCTCAAGCAGCATCCTGTCCTTGAAGGTCCCCGGCTCCATCTCATCTGCGTTGGCAATGAGGTATTTTGGCCCGTCCGAGTCCATAGGGACAAAGCTCCACTTCATCCCTGTGTTGAACCCCGCGCCTCCCCTGCCCCGCAGGTTCGCTTCCTTCACGATACTCTGTATCTCAACCGGGGCAAGCTTCAACGCCTTCCTGAGCCCCTGGTAGCCCCCGGCCCTTTCGTACTCGGAAAGCGTAAGGGCCGCCCTGTCTGGCCTCATCTGTGCCGTAAGCGGTTTTTCGTTCAGCCCTTCCATCCATGCTCCTTTAATACCTCGTCTACCTTTTCAGGCGTAAGGCCGCCGTAGAGTTTTCCGTCGACCATCATGACAGGCGACTGGTCGCACGCTCCAAGGCACGGCACGGGAAGAAGCGTGAAGGCGTTATCCGAGGTTGTCGCGCCCAGAGGCACGCCAAGCCGCTCGGTAAGCCTCTGAAGGAGGCTTTCGCAGCCCATCATCCAGCAGGTTATGGTGTTGCAGACAAGTATCACATGCGAGCCCACTGGCCGCCTGAATATGAGATTGTAGAATGTCGCTACGCTGTCGAGCTCGGAGGGCGTCATCTCCAGCATGGAGGCGACGTCTTTCAAGCCCTGGTCATCGACCCAGCCCCTGTGGCGCTGGACGACCCTGAGCGCGTCTATCGAGGCGGCCCTCTTGAACTCCACGCTCTTGAGCTCTTCTTCTATTTCAATTCTCTCTTCGTGCGAAAGCATCGGTTCTGCCCCCTCCTGTATATTTACCTGTCTACATCGCCCATCACAAAATCAAGCGATCCCAATATTGAGACGAGGTCGGCCACTTCAAGCCCCCTGCAAAGGCCCGGAACCGTCTGAAGATGCGGGAAAGAAGGCGTCCTTATCCGTGTGCGGTACGACCCTGTACTGCCGTCGCTTACGAGATAATAGGTATTATTGCCCTTCGCGCCTTCCGCGGCGAATGCCGCCTCTCCGGCTGGCATTACCGGCCCCCAGCTTACATCCAGAAAGTGGTCTATGAGCGTTTCTATGTCCTTCATGGTATTCTCCTTTCTCGGCGGGGTGGCCAAAGCGTGGTCAGCTTTATACTGCCCCTGGGGCATGTTGTTCAGGCACTGCTCCACGATGCGAAGGCTCTGCCACATCTCCTGAAACCTGACCCAGACCCTGTCGTAGCTGATGGCATGCCGCAGGCGCGCAGGTTCGGGCCGGTAACTCCCCATTCGATAGCGTCGTCAAGGCTGAGCTTTCCCAAACCTTTTGTACGGCCCTTTATTATGCTGTTCTGGAGCACTACCTTCTCGTACTCCCTGAGGCGCTCGGGCATATACTTGACAAAGCTTCTTACGAGGCCGTCCCAGCCTTTGGGCAAATCAGCGGCCACACCGCCTATCCTGAACCACGCCGGGTGCATGCGAAAGCCGCATATCGCCTCGATGATGCCAAAGGCTCTCTCCCTGTCGTTGAAAGTGAAGAAGACCGGCGAGACCTGCCCCAGGTCCTGCGCGAAGGTGCCGAACCAGACCAGGTGGCTCATCATGCGGAAAAGCTCAGCGAGCATTACCCTTATAACTTTTGCCCTGTCCGGCGCCTCTATCCCGGCAAGCGTCTCGACCGCCAGCACATACGGAAAGTTGTTCAGCACTCCGGCAAGGTAATCGACCCTGTCGGTGTAAGGTATGAAGGTGTGCCAGGTCTGGCGCTCGCCCATCTTCTCGGCGCCGCGGTGGTGATATCCTATGTCGAGCGCCGCGTCCGCTATCTCTTCGCCGTCGAGTTCAAGGAGGACGCGCATTATCCCGTGTGTGCCTGTATGGTGCGGCCCCATGTTGAGGAACATGAACTCAGTGCCGTTCCCGTTGGCCTTCATGCCCCAGTCTTCGGGACGGAATTTGAGCGACGTCTCCTCATCCGCCAGCTTCTCTTCAGTGAACTCGAACCTGCCCATCTCGGTCCTTCTCGCCGGATGGTCTTTCCTTAGCGGATGTCCTTTCCACGTATGCGGCATGAGTATCCTGCGAAGGTCAGGATGGCCCTGGAAATCAATGCCGAACATGTCCCAGACCTCGCGCTCATACCAGTTCGCCGACTTCCAGAGACCTGTGGCCGTCGGCACAGAAGGCTTGTCTCCGGAAAGCGCGACCTTGACCCTTATGTCGCTGCCGCGCTCCATTGAAAGGAGATGATAGACAGCCGTGAAATCGCCTGCAGCCTGACCAGGCCTGTTTCTCCTTACTCTTTCATCAATGGCCGTGAGGTCATAAAGCGTCCTGTAAGGCTCGCTGGCCGCGGTCTTCAAATACCTCAGGACCTCCAGAAGATGTTCCCCTGAAGTCCACACGGTCGGTATCCGGTCAAGGGTTGTCTGCTCAGAGACGCCTTCACCGAACCTGGCCTTGAGTTCATTTATGACGCTGTTGTATTGTTCCATGCTCGTTTGAGTACATTAATGCTTATTGTACGACTGAGTATAAGGCTGCTCAAAAAGGTCCAGATGCAAGGCGTCGAGGAGCGAGGAACGAGGCGTACGTTTTTGTACGCCGCAGTTACGAGCGACAAAGACAACAAAGCAGATGGGCCTTTTTGAAGCTCTCAGCGGCTTGCCGCTGGGAGCTTCGAAACCAAAGGAAGTCTCGATTTTCTATTCGCTCGCTTGACCCCGCATAAAGCTGCGGGGATTGCGCTCGCTATGGGTTTTCAGCAGCCTGCTTAAATTTTATCTGGGCTTCTAAGCTCTCTTATCTCCTGCCTCCACATCTTCTGCTCTCGCTGGACAGGCATTTCAGGCCGCCTTATCTCCTGCGGGCCAGCAGCCCACGAAACCGGCCTTTGCTCCTTGCCTGCCAGCTCACAGACGTCTATGGGGAGGATGGAATCAGAGCCCTGTACGACGCTGTAGATGTCGTACATGCCGCCTGAGTTTGCGCACGAGCCCATCGAGATGACCCATTTGGGCGGCATCATCTGCTCGTAGACCCTCCTGACCATCGGCGCGGCTTTTATGAAGACCGTGCCCGCTACTATCATGAGGTCGGCCTCCCTGGGGGACGCGCGTATTACCTCTGAGCCGAAGCGTGCTATGTCGAATTTGCTTGTGAAGCTTGCCGCCATTTCTATATAGCAGCAGGAAAGACCGAAGTTCAGCGGCCAGATGGAGTTCTTGCGCCCCCATGCCAGAAGGCCTTCGAGACTCGAAAGGAGAAAACCCCTTTTAGCGTCTGCTTCATAGCCCGGGCTTTGCGGCTTTTCAAGAGACCAGCGCATGGGTCCTCCGGTTGAAAGTTTTTCATTTAAGCTCTTTTTTCATCTTTCCGGATGTTCCCCAGTCAAGCGCGCCCATGCGCCACAGGTAAACGAGCGCGGCCAGAAGGACAAGCACGAAAATAGCCGCCTCGACAAAGCCCGCCCACCCGAGCTCGCGGACAGCTACGGCCCAGGCATATATGAAGGCCGCCTCCATATCGAATATTACGAAGAGCATCGCGACGATATAGAATTTCATGTCGAATCGAAGGCGCGCAGAGCCTGTCGGCATGATGCCCGATTCATAGGGCTCGGCCGTCGTCCTCTGCCTTTGGCGCTCGCCGAGCAGCCATGAGAATATGAGCATTGAACAGACGAGAAGGATTATGATGAGGAAGT
>JACPGA010000247.1 GCA_016182705.1 Deltaproteobacteria bacterium | reverse complement strand
ACCTTATACACTTTCCGTAAGTTTTTTTCAAGAGCAAAGTACAAAAGCCACCCCAAGCGAAAACCTTCGTTTATTCACCTAAAGAACACTCCTTTTCTCATCCTATAAAGCTCATAGCTCCGTAGTGCGCTGTGCGCACCTTTCAAGTAAGGCTCTGCCCACCACTATACAACCACCCTCCCCAAAACGCAAAAAGGGTTACGGCTTCGCCGTAACCCCTCGTTCAATTTAAACAGCTGAAACCCCTACTCCACCCACGCGCCCTGGTCGTACTCCGCCGGGGCCTGGTCTTCGAAGCGGGTGTACTCGTTCATGAAGGTGAGTTTCGCGTTGCCTGTGGGGCCGTTCCTCTGCTTGGCTACGATTATCTCGGCGCCTTTTCTGAGGCCGCAGGTGCAAAGCTCAGCCGGGCACTCGCATTTTTTGTACACGCCTTCCCTGTAGACGAACATGACCATGTCGGCGTCCTGCTCGATGGCTCCCGATTCTCTCAAGTCAGACAGCTGCGGGATGTTGCCTTCCCGTTGCTCTGCGCGCCTTGAAAGCTGCGACAGGGCGATAACAGGTATGTGCAGTTCTTTCGCGAGCGCTTTCAACGACCTCGATATGTCGGATATTTCCTGTTCGCGGCTGTCGGTGTTCTTCTTGCCCCTCATGAGCTGGAGGTAGTCGACCACGACCAGCTTGATGCCGTACTCGTCTTTCCACCTTCTGGCTTTTGCCCTCATCTCAAGCACGGTTTGGGCAGGGGTGTCGTCTATGTATATGGGCGCTTCGTAGAGCGTGCCGACGGCTGTCGTCAGCTTGCCCCAGTCGTCGTCCTTGAGGTGTCCGTTCCTGAGTTTCGACAGATCTATTCTCGCCCTTGAGGCGAGCATCCTCTGGACAAGCTGCTCTTTGCTCATTTCAAGCGAGAATACGGCAACCGGGGCGGCCGAGTCTACGGCCGCGTTTTCGGCGAGAAACCGGTCGATATGCCGGTCAGGCTGGACTTTTTCTCGTAGAGCTTCTCGATGGTCTCGAAAGCGTCTTTTATGATGTCTTTCAACGCGAAGACGGATTTTTTGGCCCTGTCCTGCGCTATCTGGAATATCTTCTGCTCGGCCTGGTCTATGAAATCTTCGGCGGAATCCACGCCTTCGTATCCGGCGGTTGCGATGTCGGTCGCGGCGGATATCATCCTTCTGATGATGGACTTGCTCTTGACGATCCGCGCGTAATACATGATGTTGGCCGCTGTGGGGATAGTCTCGACCAGATCAACGATGTAGGATATGCCGCCAACCGAGGCCAGCTCGTCGGAGCCCCTGAAAAGGTCCGAAAGCGTGACGACGTCTATGGGCGTGGTCCTGTCGAAGAGCTTTATCATCCCCTTGAATATCTTGGCGTGAGCGTCGTGGTAAAAGTCGCTCCCGTCAGGGGAAAGGGCTTCGAGCACCTTGTTTATCGCGTCTTTTTCAAGGAGTATGCCGCCCAGGACGGATTGCTCCGCCTCAAGGTTATGCGGCGGAGCTTTGCGGGTGGTAGTCTCTCTGGTGGATTGTATTGCCATAGGGGAAAAAAAAGGGGCCGCCCGTTGTAGGCGGCCCCGTGGTTAGAAGGGTTATTCTTCTTTTTTTACGTCTACGGTAATGTTCGCTACGACTTGGGAAAGGAGCTTCACGGAGACCGTGTGCGTCCCGAGGGTCTTTATGTGGTCGGGGAGGACTATGTTCTTCCTCTCGACCTCGAAGCCCTGGGCCTTGAGCCCTTCCTCGATGTCATGAGCCGTGACCGAACCGAAGAGTTTGCCCTCTTCAGAGGTCTTTTTCGTGAAGGAAAGGACTACCGCGTCGAGCTTTGCCTTAACAGCCTCGGCGTTCTCCGTCCTTACCTGCATCTTCTTCAGGAACGCGCCCCTCTCAGCCTCGAACTGCTTCAGGTTGCCGGGGGTAGCTTCAGCTGCCAGCCCCTGGGGGATAAGGAAGTTGCGAGCGTAGCCTGGAGCGACATTTACTATATCACCGAAAGTACCGAGGTTATCGACCTCGTTTTTCAAGATTATCCTCATTGCGAAACTCCTCCGGACTAAATGCTCGTAGTAGTGAACGGCAGGATGGCGAGACTGCGGGCCTGTTTTACGGCGTTGCAGACCACCCTCTGGTGCTTGGCGCAGGTCCCGGATATCCTCCTGGGTACTATCCTGCCCCTCTCTGTCACATAAGGCCTCAATGCCTTCGCGTCCTTATAATCAATGCCGAGTTCCTTGGTCTTGCAGAAACGGCAGACCTTCTTTCTCTGGTAGGGCCTTCTGTCGCCGCCGGGTCCGCCCGGTCGTGCGCCTGGCCTGTCGCCTCTCGGTCTTTCTGGTCTATCGGGCCTTTCGGGCCTTGATGGTCTCTCGTCAGCCATTATGCCTGCCCTCCTTCCGCTTTTGCTGCTATCGCTCCAGCTTTTGCGTCCGCCTTGGCTTTCATCTTGGCTGCCCTGGCTTCAGCGTCCGCCTTGGTCTTTATAGCCTTTTTCGTCGTGATTATCCTGACGGTCTGCTGGCGCAGGACGTCCTCATTGAGACCCAGGACCCTCTCGATTTCCTTGCTGGCTGCCGGCGTGCTCATGTAATCGAGCACGAAATAGTAGCCTTCACTCTTTTTCTGGATGGGATAGGCAAGCCTTCTCCTGCCCCATTCATCGACCTTTGTTACGGTCGCGCCAGTGCCCTCGAGCGAGGATGTGGCTTTCTGGATGATGCCTTTGACGACATCTTCCGCCACATCGGGCCTGACGATACAGACTGTCTCGTACCTGTTCATGTTCCCTCCTTACGGTTCCCCGGGGTATTTCCGGGTTCGCCCCATTGCGGGGCAAGGTGGTGGTTTGTATTTTCCGGCGGTGGAGCTTGCCGGGGCGCATGCCTTCATGCGCTCTTGGAAACAGATTTTATACTATTTCCGGGATAAAGTAGCAAGTTTTTTGTTGAAAAGTG
>JACPGA010000245.1 GCA_016182705.1 Deltaproteobacteria bacterium | reverse complement strand
CGACGGGCTCGGGTTGATCGAGACTGCGCCCTCGCCCTGCGTTTTCATCGGCAAGCCGTGCGATGTCGCAGGCCTTAGAAAAGCGCAAGGCCTCAGCGCCGAGATCGATAACAGGGCCGGACTCGCGATCAGCATATTCTGCGCCGGAACGCCATCGACAAGAGGGACGCTCGACCTGCTGGAGAGCTTCAACAGGCAGCCCGCGGATTTGGAATCTCTGAGATACAGAGGTAACGGCTGGCCCGGCAACTGGACAGCTGAGACCAGAAGCGGGTCGTCGTCCAGCATGCCGTACGGTGACGCATGGAGCTTCCTGCAGAAATACCGTCCCTTGAGATGCCACCTGTGCCCCGACGGCACCGGAGAGCTCGCTGACATATCCTGCGGAGACCCATGGTACAGGGAGATAACGCCCGGAGAGCCCGGCCTCTCGCTCATTGTGGCAAGAACGGATAAAGGCAGGCGCGTCCTGAAAGCCGCTGTCGACTCAGGTTATCTGAAGATAAAAAAAATCGACTCTTCCCTGCTTGAAAAATCACAGCTGAATCTGCTTCAAAAACGAAGGACCGTATGGGGGAGGCTCATCGCATTGAAGCTCCTTCTCGTACCGGTGCCGAAACTCAGAGGTTTCAGCCTCTTTCAGAACTGGGCCGCCCTGGCGTTTTACGAAAAATTAAGGAGCCTTGCCGGGACCATGAGACGCGCCGTGAGGCGCGGATATTACAGGAGGGCGAGCGCCTTCCCGGTCAGGAACGTCATCAGGGACATCTCAATCATTCGAAAGCGAGGAGCTATATGAAAACGGAAAAACTCTTTAAAACTCCGCTGACGCCCGCCCAGGTGTCGAACAGCGAGCTGAACCTGATGGAATTCCGGGAGGGCAGGACTGAACTCGCCTCCAGCCCGAGAAGAATAGTCTTCGAGCTTACGAACAGGTGCAACTTCCAGTGCATCATGTGCGGCAGGGAAGCGGTGAACTTCAAGACAAAGGACCTTCCCATCGATGTCGTAAAAGCGTGCGAGCCGTTCTACGGCCGCACGGCAGAAGTGACTCTGCACGGATGGGGAGAAGGCACGCTGCACCCGCAGACAGCGCAAGTCCTTGAATACCTCAACACCTTTCCAATGCTGAGAAAGTATTTCGTCACGAACGGCTCGACCATGCCTGGCATAATGAAGTCCATATTCGCCCATCATGTTGACCTCGTTGCCGTATCCCTCGACGGGGCCACGCCCGAGACGAACAATGGAATAAGAAAAGGCGGGGATTTCAACCGCGAGGTCGACTCGGTCAGAAGGCTCGTTGAGGAGAAGGCGCGCCGGGGCGCGGACTACCCCTTCGTAAACCTTGTATTCACGGCAATGGCGAGGAACATCCACGAATTGCCCATGATGGTAGAGCTCGCCAGCAGCCTCGGCCTCCCTGAAGTGAAGGTGGTCTATCTGACGGTCTTTAACGACTCTCTCGTCCCGGAATCTCTCGTTGACAAACAGGAGCTTGTCATGGAGCACTTCGGCAAGGCGAAGGAGCTGGCCGACAAATACGGGATAAACCTCAAGCTCCCTGAGATACAGGGCGCCGGCGAGGCAGGGATGACGGCACACAAGCCCTGCCCTTTCCCATGGCGGGACCTGTACATCGGCAGCGACGGATACGTACGCCCCTGCCAGTCGTCAGCAGACAAGCTCCTTCACATAGGCGGGTACGGCAGCTTTGAAGAGATATGGAACTGCGCTCCGATGCAGAAAATGAGGGCAACCGTCAACGACCCTGAAACCATGCCTGCCGGGTGCGCTAATTGCTATCACAGCAGCTGCGCCAACTGGAACCTGCCTTCGAGCTTCGTGCAGCTCGGAAAGAAATTCGCCCCTGAGTGGCTGACGGAAGCGCCGAAGGCTGCCGTTGCAGAATCGTTGAAGGCGGCTTTGGAATAGACGAGGTGGAAAATACGGAAAGGAGAAAGCGCGCGATGAAGGTCGGGATACTTGCTGGCGGGTTAGGCTCCAGGCTCGCCGAGGAGACTGAGATAAAGCCAAAGCCTATGGTAGAGATCGGCAGCAGGCCGATGCTATGGCACATAATGATGTATTACGCCGCTTACGGCTTCAGCGACTTCGTTGTGGCACTGGGCTACAAGGGCGACTTCATAAAAAGCTGGATGAAGGACTACTGCGCCATGAACAGCAACATGACCGTAAAAACGGGCACAGGCGAAGTCATCCTGAAACAGGGCGAACTGCCTGACTGGACCGTTGATCTCGTTGACACCGGTCCGTCAACAATGACAGGCGGCAGGATAAAAAGGCTCAAACCCTGGCTTGGCGAAGAGACCTTCATGCTCACATGGGGCGACGGCGTATCAGACATTGACCTCGACGACCTGCTGAAGTTTCATCGGGCGCACGGCAAGCTCGCGACTTTGACCGCGGTGCGCCCGCCCGCGAGGTTCGGCCACCTTGAGATGAAAGGAAGCAGCGTGACCGAGTTCTCTGAAAAGCCTCAGACAGCAGAGGGCTGGATAAACGGCGCCTTCTTCGTGCTCGAGCCGGAGGTGTTCGACTACATCGAAGGCGATGAGACGCAATTCGAAAAGGAGCCGCTTGAAGGCCTGGCCAGAGACGGCCAGCTCATGGCATATACCCACGCTTCCTTCTGGCAGTGCATGGACACGCTCAGGGACAAAAAGCTTCTGGAAAAGCTCTGGGAAAGCGGAAAAGCGCCGTGGAAGAGGTGGTAAAACAAAACACAACAGGAGACTCAGATGGACAGAGCGAACTCTAAATGCCGCTCCTGCGGCAGCAGGAACCTTCAGACAGTGCTTGACCTGGGCCGCACACCGCTGGCGGACGCCCTGCTTTCAGCAGACGACCTCGAAAAGCCTGAGCCGGCTTACCCTCTCGAGGTAGCCTTCTGCTCGGATTGCAGCCTGATGCAGATACTCGAAACCGTTCCACCTGAAGTGCTCTTCTGCAGGCATTACCCGTATTATTCTTCCTTCTCTGACGAGCTCCTGCGCCACTCCAGGGAGAACGCTTTGGAGCTTATCGCCTCCAGGGGCTTGAACGATAAGAGCCTGGTCATAGAAATAGCGTCAAATGACGGCTATCTCCTCAAGAATTTCGTGGAGAAAAACATCCCGTGCATGGGAATCGATCCGGCGGAAGGCCCGGCGGAATCGGCAGAAAAGATAGGCGTGCCGACCCTGTGCGGTTTTTTCAACCATGAACTGGCCAGGCAGCTCCGCGGAGTCGGAAAAAGGGCAGACGTCATCATCGCTAATAACGTGCTCGCCCATGTCGCTGATATAAACGGCTTTCTGGACGGGATAAGGATACTTCTCAAGGACGGCGGCATTGCCGTAATAGAGGTCCCCTATGTGCGCGACCTCGTGGACAACTGCGAGTTCGACACCATCTACCACGAGCACCTCTGTTATTTTTCAGGCACCTCGGTCGATTACCTCCTGAGGTCGCATTCGCTTTACCTCAACAAGGTAAAAAGAGTGCCCATACACGGCGGGTCTTTGAGGCTCTACATCGGGCTCAGGGACGACCCGGACGATTCCGTAGTGAGGCTTCTGGCCGAGGAACGGAGCAAGGGGATCGGCGAGTTCTCCTATTACAACGACTTCGCCATAAAGGTCACGAACATAAAAGAAGGCCTCAGGCACATGCTCAGGTCTCTTAAAGACCAGGGCAGCAGGATAGCGGCCTACGGAGCCGCCGCAAAAGGGGCTACCCTAATCAATTATGTCGGCCTGGGCCGGGAAGTCATAGATTTCGTGGTTGACAGGAACGTGCACAAGCAGGGCAAGTACATGCCCGGCAAACACATCCCTATCGCCTCTCCTGAGAAACTTGTAGCGGAAATGCCGGATTTCGTGCTGCTCCTCGCGTGGAACTTCTCCGAGGAGATAATAAGGCAGCAGGACGAGTACAAAGCAAAAGGCGGCAGGTTCATCCTGCCGATACCAGAATGGAAGATAGCTTAAAGGAGCGGCAGATGAGCCACAGGATCGAAAAAGCAGAGGCCGTCCTTGAGCGCGAGGTCAGCTGTCCGAGCTGCGGGCACTCAGGCATGAATGAGTTCTATTCCTTTTCTGACGCGCCAGTGCACAGCGTACAGTTGATTCGGGAGCGCGAGGACGCGATAAGCTACCCGAGAGGCTCCATCAGGCTCGGGTTCTGCGAAGGATGCGGCTTCATCTCGAACACAGCCTATGACCCTTCCGTGCAGGAGTACTCTGGAAACTGCGAGGAGACCCAGGGCTTTTCAGACACATTCAACGCCTTCGCGAAAAAGCTCGCAGCCGAGCTGATTGAAAAATACTCTTTACGTGGCCGGCACATAATCGAGATCGGCTGCGGCAAAGGCGAGTTCCTCACGATGCTCTGCGAGATGGGAAAAAACATCGGGACCGGCTTTGACCCGGCATATGTAGACGGCCGGTACACAACGAGCGCCGATGTAAAGTTCATAAAGGATTTCTACTCAGAGAAATACTGCGCAGCCAGGGCCGACTTCATAATATGCAAGATGACCCTGGAGCACATAGGCGAAACCGGCTCGTTCCTTAAAACCCTGAGGAAGTCTCTGGAAGGCAGACCGGATACAGTCCTGTTCTTTCAGGTCCCTGACGTGACGCGCGTCCTCGGCGAACTCGCATTCTGGGACATCTATTATGAGCATTGCTCGTATTTCAGCCCCGGCTCGATTGCCAGGCTTTTCAGGGCCAGCGGGTTCGAGGTCACCGGCATAAGAAAGGACTATGGCGGCCAGTACATAATACTCGAGGCAAGGCCTTCTGGAGTACCTTCGAGCGCAATACGAACGAAGCCTCTACCGGATGAGGATGACTTCGAGACCATAAAAGGACTGGTCGAGTACTTCGCGCAGAATATCTCTTACAAACTTTCCTCATGGAAAAGCAGGCTCGACGAGTTTGAAAGAAAGGGGCTCAAGACAGTCATATGGGGGTCGGGGTCCAAAGGCGTTTCATTTCTTACGACTCTCGCCGCGCGCGGCCAGATTGCCAAAGCGGTTGACATAAACCCTTACAGAAAAGGGACATTCATGGCAGGGACCGGACACGAGATAATAGCTCCTGAAAACCTTTTAAAGCTGAAGCCGGATGCCGTCATTGTAATGAACCCCGTTTATACCGTCGAAGTAGAGCGGGAACTTGCGCGGCTCGGCATAAAAGCCGAGCTACTGACGACCTGATGAAAGAGAAAAAAAACACCTGCCCGGTATGCGCTTCGAAATCGGTCTCAATATTCGCCTCTGTCAAGGAAGCCCTGGTGCACTGCAATTTACTGTGGAAGACACGTGAAAGCGCGATAAATGCCCGGCGCGCAGAGCTGACCCTGGGCTTTTGCACCGGGTGCGGCCATGTTTTCAATACCGCCTTCGATCCGGAGGCGATGAAATACTCAGAGACTTACGAGAACTCCCTGCACTTCTCCCCTGTTTTTCAGGACTACGCCAGGGGTCTCGCGGTGAAACTGATCGAGCGCTATGGCCTGTATGAAAAAGACATCATCGAGATAGGGTGCGGCAAGGGAGATTTTCTGCTGCTCATGTCTGAACTGGGCGGCAATCGCGCGATCGGCTTCGACGCGAGCTATACCCGCGACCGTCAAGACAGCGCCGGCAGCAGGGTTTATTTCATCAAGGACATGTATTGCGAAAAATACTCGCACTTCAAAGGCGACATGATCCTCAGCAGACAAGTGCTCGAGCATATCAATTCGCCGCGCTCGTTCGTGAATATGATGCGCTCAGCTACAGGGTCGAAGCCAGGAGCGGTGGTTTTTTGCGAGGTGCCGAATTTCATGCACATCATGAAAGAGCTTGCGGTATGGGACATCATCTATGAGCACTATTCGTATTTCACGCCCATGTCATTCAGCCATCTTTTCAAAACTGACGGCTTCCAGATCGAAAGCCTCGAAGAGAGCTATGAGGGGCAGTTTCTCTGCCTTGAGGCAAAGCCCACTGGGACCCCGGACAGGGCAGCCGGGGAAGACAAGCCCGGCCTCGATGCCCTCATGCGTGTCGTGGCGGCATTCTTCAGGCGCTACACGGAAAAAATCGCGGCCTGGAAGTGCGAGCTGGAGAGGATCGCCGTAAGGGGTCAGAAGGCTGTGGTCTGGGGGGCCGGGTCAAAAGGGGTTTCTTTTCTCAACACGCTGAAGACGTCCAGCCAGATAAGTCACGTTGTGGATATAAACCCACACAAGCAAGGCAAGTACGTGCCCGGCACAGGACAGGAAATAGTCAGTCCAGAGGCGCTGAAGGACATAAATCCCGACCTTATAATAATAATGAACCCCATATACATAAGCGAGATCTGGGAGATGACAAAGCGGATGGGGCTCAAGTGCAGGATTTTAACCGCATGAAAGGACCGCTGATGGAAAAGACACCGAGGATTAGCATTGGTCTGCCAGTGTACAACGCCGAAAAATACGTGCGGCATGCACTTGACGCGATCCTTTCCCAGACATTCGAGGATTTTGAGCTTATTATCTGCGACAACGCTTCGACAGACTCGACGCCTGAGATATGCGCCAATTACGCCAGCGCGGACAGCCGCGTGCGTTTCTACAGGAACGAGCGTAACCTGGGCGCGGCGGAAAACTTCAACAAGGTCTTCAAGCTCGCCAGGGCTGAGTACTTCAAATGGATAGCCTACGATGACATATGCCTGCCGTCTTTCCTTGAAAAGTGCGTTGAGATACTCGACAGGAACACTGAAGTAGCGCTGTGCTACCCCAAGACCCTGCTCATCGACGCTGAAGGCAAGGAGATTATGAAGTATGACGACAGGCTTCACATGATGCACGGCACGCCTCACGACAGGCTCAGACACTTTCTGACAAAGATAAACCTCGCTAACGCCGTATTTGGAGTCATAAGGACGTCCGTCCTCAGGGAGACCGGGCTCCTCGGCAAATATTTCGGCGCCGACTATATCCTCCTCATGGAGATAAGCCTGCGCGGCAAGTTCTATGAAGTTCCGGAGCACCTGTTTCTCCGGCGTGACCACGAGAGAAATTCCAGGCGGCTTCCGAGAAAAGAGATCGCGGTATGGTGGGACACCTCAAGAAAGTCAGTCTACAAGTACATACAGAGCAGGCTCGTCACGGAACAGTTCCTCGCGATTAACCGCTCAGGCCTGGGGTGGTTTGAAAAGGGGCTCTGCTTCGCGCAGATAGGGCGATGGATATTGAGGCAATGGAGGGCCAAGGGCGGCAGATACAAGGCAAACCTGAAGGGTAAAATGGTAGCCCCGAAAACGCAGAAAAACTCAGTTTATTAAACGCCTCAGGGTAGTTTTAAAAAACAAAGCAAACATCGCGCCGGCAAGCGCGCCTGAAGTATTTAGCAGCAGGTCGGTGGCCTGCGAGAACCTGTCCGGCAAAAATACCTGGGCCGCTTCTATGGCAAGGCTCAACGCGAACCCGGCGGCCACGGCGAATATCAGGTTGAGGCAACACCTTCTGTCCGCCTGCATGAGTAAAAAGGCCAGCAGCCCAAGCGGGATGAAACCGAAGAAGTTCACCGCCGCGTCAACATGGTCGAGCCTGACGCGCTCGTCTTTTTCAAAAAGAGGGCCGAGAAATATTTTTTTTACCGGGCTGAAATTTTCGGGGATGTGAATATCCATCTCCCCTGAAACGGCGTTCCTGACAAGCGGGCCGCGCCCGTCAAAAATATAAAGGCCTGCCAGACCGTGGAAATCAGGCTTTGCCTGCGCCAACGCCGCTTCAGAGTTTGCGCGAACCTCGTCATCTGAAAGCGCCCTCGTCCATATCGCGAGATGCTGAAAGCTCCCTTTCCAGAAGTATTTTCCTTCAGGCGAATTGCCGAGCGTGAATCCAGTCACTTTTTCAAGTCCGTAAAAAGGTTGTGTCGAGCCTCCGGATATTTTGCCGTCAACGTACAGCCTGATGCCGCCCCTTCCCGCGGTGACAGTAAGAAGGGACTTCCTGTTTATCACGAGGGAAGCCTTTGATCCGGTTTTAATGTCAGCACCTGTTCGTATCAGAACCCTGTCGCTCCATTGAGAGACGCTGAGCACCGGCTTTGTCGTGTTGTCGTAAAAGGACAGCAGAACGCCCGTCCTGTCCATGGGCTTT
>JACPGA010000255.1 GCA_016182705.1 Deltaproteobacteria bacterium | reverse complement strand
TTCCTGCCGGTCTATTACATCCACAGGCTCCTTCAGGTGAAATTCTTTGGAGCTGATTTTTTCATCTGGGGCCTGTATGACGGGCTCATGGTCTGGAGCGGGTCAGCTCTCCTTTCAGCCGCCTTTCTTGTGCTTGGCTTTACCCTGTTCGAAGCCCTGTTATTCCCCTTGCTCGCTTTCCTCGGCTTCCAGTCAGCCGTATGGTGGAAGTTCGGCACGGCCGAGACCATCGGGATGCCTATGCTCGCGGCCCTGCTGCTTCTGTCCGCTTTAGGGGCCCGAAGGCGAAGCCTCCTGATAGATGCCGCTTTTACTATTGTGGCAATAGTGCTGATGCTGACAAAGGAAAGCTTTCTTGTGTTCATCCCGGCCGCGCTCTTTCTAAAGGTCTGGCTCGAAAAGAGAGAGTCTGGCAAGGGCTGGTTCGAGACGGCAAAGCTCAGCGCTCTCCCTGTGCTCGTCCTTTTGTCATGGCTGGGGGGCCAGCTGCTTTTCATCAAGTTCTATGTAAAATCTACAGGCATAGGCTATGCCGGTTATTACGGCTTCCATTTTGTCCCGTTTATCCGGGCTCTTGAGAGCTACCTGCTGCTGACCCAAGCCTGGGTCATTCCAGCCGGGCTTGCCCTCGCCTGGTCTGGTTGGCCGGATAAGGGCAGGAAGTTCGTGGCAGGATTAACTCCCTTGTTCATCTTTCTGGCGCTCGCGCTCCTTCCGCAGGCGCTCCTGCACGCCAGGTCAGGCGTTGGCGAAAGATATCTCTTCCCCGGCGCTTTCGCGACGGCCTTTACGGCGGTCTTTCTCATGAAGCTTGTCAGGGAAAACATGGATAGAGTCGCGCCTGCTTCTCCAGCGCGGCTATACGCGGGCTGGGCAGCGGCGGCTGTCTTTATTGTTGCCGGGGCATGGACGATGAGGAGGGGCGGGCTGGACCTTACTTTCATTGGGCCGTATCCGGGGCTGTCCGTTTCGTCTGTTGCCGCGTGGCTGCACCACGAATCCGGCAGGTCTGTTTTTATCGGTTTCATAGCACTGCTGGTCTTTTCAGCGGCGCGTTCCCGGAACTCCTTGAGGCCCTATTCTCAAAAGGCCTTTTTCGGGCTGCTCGTGGCGTGGGCTGTCGTTTTCAACTTTACGATAGCCTTTGACAAGGCGACAGGTTCGGCTTTCGAGGGCAAAACTACCAGCGAATGGCTTTCCTCGATAGAAAAGAATACTGGAAAAGACGACTTGATTGCCGTTGTCGCCGACCCTGCTTTCAATCACGAATGGGCGCACTCCATTAACATGTACCTGAGCGTGAAGATGGGAAGGAGCAATGTCCATGCTTATCCTGTCCTGACCAGTCGGTCTTACGATCCTTTCCACCAGACGCTCATCAAAAGCTTCGGCAGGTCGTACAAGGAAAAGAGAATAAGGGGCCAGGACAAGCTGCAAACGGCCCGGGCCTTTGTGATATTCCCGGGAGCTGAAACAAAATTCCTTTCCGACGCTTCTGGCTGGTTTCGCGCCGGCATGTTCACCCGTTATGTGAATGAATCCGGATTTGTAAGCTATTACAGGCATTTATAAGGGTTTACCCGTTTTGAGGGCCACGATGAGCGCCTGGGGGGACCCTTTTTTTTATTTCCTTTTTCCTTGACAAGGCATGGCTAAACTGTAAAAATGGGCAGAGCCCAACGTTTACGCAAATTATGAAAGCCGGTCTCGATTTAAAGCCAATCTCTTTCTTATCGTTATGCCTGAGCCTTTTTTCCTGTGCACACCGGATAAGATTCCTGTCGAGATTCGTTTCTTGAGTAAATAATTTCAGGCAGGGGAATGTACTACGAGGACTAATTTTTTCTTCAATTTATTTCCGCTTGAGCCCGAAGGGCCGGTAAGGCATGCCGCCTTCCACGGGAGGCGTGTGAACTGATGCCGTCCCCGTTTGAGCTTGTATCCGCCTCTATAATCGCTTTCCTGTGCATCTCCCTTGTTTCGGCCCTTTTCGCGAATCACCAATCCATCCTTGTCAAAGTGTCGAGCGCGCTTTCCGCGGCCGCCTGCCTTGTGGCTGTCTCCGGCGGATTTCTCGCGGTGCTTGAAGGCTCGACCGAAGCGATGGTCCTGCCCATAGGCCTTCCGGACATGCCGTTTTACATGAGGCTCGACCCGCTGGCCGGATTTTTCGTTTCGCTTGTCGGGCTCCTCGGGTTTTTCGTCTCGGTATATTCCATCGGTTATCTGAAGGGCTTTCTCGGCCGCAGGTCAGTGACCCCGCTTATGGTCTTCTATAATATATTCATGGCGGGCATGCTTCTGGTGCTCGTATCTGACGACGCCTATTTTTTCATGATCGCCTGGGAGCTCATGGCTGTCTCCTCCTTTTTTCTCGTCTTTTTCGAGGACGAAAAGGTACAGAACAGGAGGGCCGCCTTCATCTATATCCTCATCGCGCACGTCGGCGCTGTCCTGATACTCCTTTCATTCGGAATAATGGCCGGGTTCGCTGCCGGGTTCGAGAGCTTCAACGGCTATACCTTTTCGGCCATGCGCACGGCCGATATGCCCGCTGTCTGGGCGTCCATAGCCTTCCTCCTCGCCTTCGCCGGATTCGCGGCAAAGGCAGGAGTCATTCCGCTGCACGTATGGCTGCCTGAGGCGCACCCGGCGGCCCCGAGCAACGTCTCTGCCCTCATGAGCGGCGTGATGCTCAAGACCGCCATTTACGGGATAATACGCGTGGGCTTTGATGTGCTGGGCACGCCTGAATGGTGGTGGGGGGGCCTGGTCCTGGTGCTCGGCCTTTTTTCCGCTGTTCTGGGCATACTGTACGCCCTCATGCAGAGCGATATCAAAAAACTCCTTGCCTACTCATCGGTTGAGAACATTGGCATAATACTTATCGCTGTCGGCCTTTCGATGATGTTCGCCTATCTGAAGTTGAACACGCTGGCCGCTCTCGCGATGGCCGCGGCCCTCTACCACATGCTCAATCACGCGGTTTTCAAGGGGCTCCTGTTCATGGGGGCGGGAGCGGTACTTCACGCCACCCACGAAAGGAGCATGGAGGCTTTGGGAGGGCTCATACATAAGATGAAGTGGACGGCCCCGCTTTTTCTCGCCGGGTGTTTGTCCGCCTCCGCGCTGCCGCCTTTTAACGGCTTCGTTTCCGAGTGGCTCATTTTCCAGTCGTTCCTCCTCACGCCAGCCCTGCCCGGAAGGCTCATAAACCTCCTGATCCCGCTCGGGGCAGCGGTGCTCGCGTTGACTGCCGCGCTCGCCGCTCGGGGCTTTGTCAAGGTATTCGGCATAACCTTCCTCGGAAAATGGAGGGGCCGCCACGATACGCACGTCACTGAAGTCAACTGGCCCATGAGGGCTGGAATGATAATGGCTGCCCTGTCCTGCCTGCTTCTCGGCATCTTCCCCAATTACGTAATCGGCTGGCTGGACGCGGTCCCGATGGCTCTTGTCGGCGGCGGCATAGGAGAGACGGCAAAGGCGTCGGGCTGGCTCTGGCTTACGCCTGTGGCTTCAGAGCGGGCCTCGTACTCCGCCCCGCTCGTCTTTTTCTGGATGGTCCTTGTCGTCGGCGCGCTGTACCTCATATTCAGGGCCAGGGGGGGCGTTGTCAGAAGGGCTCCGGCATGGGATTGCGGCTTCGAGAAAATGACGAGCAGGATGCAGTATACCGCGACTTCCATGTCCATGCCCACGAGGAGGATATTCGGCTTTTTCTTCAGCATAAAAGAGGCGGTGACTGTCGTCTGGCGCGACGGGAGCGGGATATTCCCTGAAAAATTCCTCTACCGCCTCAGGGTCAGGGACCATATCTGGAATCTCGGGTACAAGCCCGTGTCGGAAGCCTCGTTCTGGCTGGCAAGAAAGGTCGGCAGGCTCCAGCACGGCAGGATACAGATATACCTCCTTTACTCTTTCATAACTCTCGTCGTGCTGCTGGTGTTCGCATGATAAGGCAATACTATCCGATATTGATTGAAAGCCTTCAGGTTCTCCTGGTCCTGCTTGGCGGGCCGCTCCTTGTGGGCTGGGTAAGGATGCTGAAATGCTGGACGCAGGGAAGGCGCTCGGCGGGCCTCCTGCAGCCCATGCGCGACGTCACGAAGCTCTTTGTGAAAGAGACCGTCCTGGCTGAGAACGCCTCGTGGATATTCAGGTCGACGCCCTACATAGTCTTCGGCGCAACCCTCATGGCCGGAGCCATAATACCGGTCGTCTCGGCTGACCTGCCTCTTGCGGCGACCGCTGATATCATAGCCCTTGTCGCGATATTCGCTCTGGCGCGCTTTTTCACGGCCCTGGCCGGGCTTGATACCGGTACAGCCTTCGGCGGCATGGGCACGAGCCGCGAGATGATGGTCTCTTCGCTGGCCGAACCAGCGGTGCTGATGTCAGTCTTTACGGTCTCGCTGGTGAGCCATTCGACTTCGCTTTCGCACATGGTGCATGAGCTTACGACCGTGCCTTTTATCCTTCGCCCCTCGCTGGCTTTCGCGCTGCTGGCTTTCGTCCTCATCGCGATTGCCGAGACAGGCAGGATACCGGTCGACAACCCTTCGACCCATCTGGAGCTCACGATGATACACGAGGCGATGCTCCTTGAGTACTCGGGCCGCCACCTCGCGCTTATCGAGTGGGCGTCCATGATGAAGCTCTTTCTGTTCGCCTCGCTCGGCATAGCCCTTTTCCTGCCGTGGGGCATAGCCGGCATAGACGACCCGGCCATGCTGCCGATCGCTTTGGCCTCCCTTGCGGTGAAGCTCGCCCTCACAGGCGTGTTCATTGTGCTGGTTGAGACCGGGCTTTCGAAGATGAGGATATTCAGGGTCGCGGAATTCCTCGGGATGGCCTTCCTGTTGGCGTCCCTCGGCATGCTGTCGTATTTCATACTGGAGTGATTTGAATGGATTTGAGCCTTGCCGCGCAGATAAACAGCGTCCT
>JACPGA010000254.1 GCA_016182705.1 Deltaproteobacteria bacterium | reverse complement strand
TATGCGACGCCTACGACGCGCTGACGACCCTCCGGGTATACCAGAAGCCGCACGACCCGGTCGAGGCCATAAAGGTCATGAGCAACTTCTCGGGCAGGCACTTCAACCCTGACATGCTCAAGGCGTTCATGAACATGATGGGCCTTTACCCGGTCGGCACTATGGTCCGCCTTACGACCGGAGAGATCGGCATAGTGACAAGGCTCAACGATGGCGCGCCTGAAAAGCCTGTCGTGAAAATACTCTACGGCATTGATGGCGCTGAGGTCTCCAGCCCCTTCGAGGCCGACCTGAGATTCGACGGAAGCAGGGAGATAGTCACTAACGTAAACCCGGCAACGACCACCACCGACCTGGGCGCGTTCTTTGAAAAGGAAGCGGCGGGTTAATAGAACTCTTCTGAATGGATGAAATAAGGAAAGGCAAGCCGTGTGGCTTGCCTTTTTTATTTATTTATAATTTTCGTTTCTGCTGTCATTGCGAGGAGCATTGCTCCGAAGCAATCTCGCTTTTGATTTATCTAACAACGAGATTGCTTGTCTCGCCCCATCCTGGGGCTCGACCCTTCGGGCCTTTATGACAAAAAACTTTTTTTGGATCAGGCGTCCATGGCTCCGAGGCCCTTCAACGCTATGGCCTTCATCCTTGAATTGCCTTTGGACGCGAAGTATACGAAAGCCTCTTCCGCCCTCTTATCCCCTATGTTCGCCACGGCTTCGAGCGCGCGTTCTACAACGCCCGGGTCCTGGTGCTTGAGCATCTGCATGAAAGGCCCGAGAAGGCGCGGGTCTTTAAATGTTGAAAGCGCTTCCACGGCGGCCCTCGCGACTATCGGGCTCGTGTCCTTGAGGCTTTCCACGAGCTGGGGAAGGGTTGCCGGGTCGCCGAGATTACCGAGCGCCCTCACCCCCGCGGCCCTTACGTCCTCCACAGGGTCTTTGAGCGTCTTTGTGAGCACTTCAGCCACTCGCGGCCCACGGAGGTCTGAAAGGGCGTAGATGACTTTTATCTTTTCGAGCATCTCGCCTGTGGCTATTTTCTGTGCCAGCGCGTCGATCCTCTCCCGGGCCTGGAGCTTTTCCAGAGCTTCGGCCGCTGCCTTTTTTACCTGGCTGTCGGCGTCTTTAAGCGCGCCAAGCAATATTTCCCTTCGTTTGCTCATTTTTGTATCTATAACAGAAAGTGCCTCAATTTGCAAGAGTCTCAGTCCACGACAGGATGGCCTCAACGGCCTTCTTCGACTGTTTGGCCCTCCTGTCCTTGCCTGTCTCAGGCGGCAGGAGTCCCATGTTAGCGTTCATGGGCGTAAACGGCCCCTGTGCCTTTGATATGTGCCGCATAAGAGCGCCTGTGATGGTGGCCTCAGGCGGGCAGAGCACGCTCTGGCCCCTGACGAGCCTCAATGCGTTTATCCCGGCAAGTATGCCGGAAGCGGCTGACTCACAGTAGCCCTCAACGCCTGTTATCTGCCCGGCGAAGAAGATGGAATGGTCTGAACGAAGCTGCTGTGCCTCCGTCAATAACCGAGGGGAATCGATATAGCTGTTCCTGTGCAGCTTGCCGAGCCTTGCGAATTCGGCCCGTTTGAGGGCGGGTATCATCGGGAATATTCTTTTCTGCTCCGCGAAAGTGAGCCGTGTCTGGAAGCCGACGATGTTGTAAAGGGTCCCTTCCAGGTTCTCCCGCCTGAGCTGGATTACGGCAAAAGGCCTTTTTCCGGTACGCGGGTCAGTGAGGCCGACCGGCCTCATCGGGCCGAACAGCAGCGTCTGGGGGCCGCGCTGGGCCATGACCTCGATGGGCATGCAGGCTTCAAAACTCTTCATGTCCTCGAATTCCCGGGCCCTGGCTGTGTCTGCCTTTATAAGCTCATTGTAGAACACCTCGTACTCTTCTTTTGTCATCGGGCAGTTGATGTAGTCGTCCCCGCCCTTGCCGTACCTTGACGCGCTGAACGCGCTGTCCATATCGATGGATTCCTTGTAGACGATCGGCGCGACCGCGTCGTAGAAGTTAAGGCTCTGGACACCAATGAGAGACTGTATGGAAGCCGCGAGAGCGTCAGAGGTAAGCGGGCCGGAGGCTATGACAAGGGGCCTTGCCGCCGGGATCTCTGCGACTTCGCCCCTTATGACCTCGACTCCGGCTTGTTCGAGGGCTGACATTATAAAGGCCGAGAAAGCTGCCCTGTCAACTGCAAGCGTGCCGCCCGCTGGAACACGGGTCGCCTCGGCGGCCTTTACCACGAGCGACCCCATGGCGCGCATCTCCTCTTTCAGTACACCGGAGGCGTTCTCAAGGCTTTCCGATTTAAGCGAGTTGCTGCACACGAGCTCGGCAAGGGCATCGGTTGTATGCGCCGGGCTGAGCTTCACCGGCTTCATCTCAAATATGGCGGCATGTCCGCCCCTGCTGGCCACCTGCCACGCGGCCTCGCATCCGGCAAGCCCGCCTCCTATGATGGTCACTTTTTCAGACATCTCACTCCAAAGGAAAATTTTTTATAGTATATCCAGGCGGCCCAGCGCTGGCCAGCCGCCTTGCGTAAACGCCTTTTTTATGATAGGTTCAGAAAATGAGCAAAATGGTCAGGGCGCACCTTATAATCGAGGGGCTTGTCCAGGGCGTCTCCTTCCGCGCGTCCGCCGTTGAGGCGGCCAGGACAGCTGGCGTCGTCGGCTGGGTCAGGAACAACCCGAACGGAGCGGTCGAGGCCGTGCTCGAAGGCGAAGAAGAAAAAGTAAACCGGCTGATCGATTGGTGCCGCACCGGCCCTCCGATGGCCAGGGTCGAGAAAGTCAACCTCAGCTGGGAGCCGTTCAGGAACGAGTTCGACGACTTCACGGCCATGACACGCTACACCGCGTACTGACTATGAAAAAAACCCGTATTCTACTTTTACTCCTTGCGGCCGTCCTGCTCACTTCATGCCAGCCGAAACCCAGGTTGGCTTATCTCGTGCCCGAAGCCCAGGGATTTCCGGGCTATAAGGCAAGAGGGGCTGAAAGCGTCTACGAGAATAAGGACCTTTCCGCCTCGGCAAGGCAAGTCAGGAAAGGCGAGATCTCAAATCCGTTTCTCGCTTCGCTTCTGGAAAAGGACTTCGTAGTCATCTCCATGACCATCGAGAACAGGTCAGAGTCAAAAGCCATCTACAAGCCCAACTACACGGCCCTGACAAATGCCGTGGACTACCTGAAGCCGCTCGACTATACCGACCTTTACGAACTCGACAGTGAAGCCGCTGACAGCCTCAAGGGAAGGTTCTACGACCTCGATATTGTCATCCCTCCCGGCAGGAGCTCAACAGGGCTCCTCATCTTCACCCCAGTTTCTAAAGAAGCGAAAAAAGCCGCCGTCCAGATCACCGAGTTCTATGTCGGCACAGAGACCATGAACTTTACGCTGCCGTTTCAGATGAAAGCGAC
>JACPGA010000251.1:884-3780 GCA_016182705.1 Deltaproteobacteria bacterium | reverse complement strand
CCGTCGGAGAAGACCATCCAGCTTGGCTTGAGCTGGTTTAAAGGTATGTTGCCGTGCTGGCGCTCGTTGAAGGTCTCGCCTTCCTCTATCTGTATGCCTTTGAGCTTGCAGTCGAGAAGGGCGTACATCGGCAGCTTTGCCCTCCTGTCCGCGAGGGCGACAATGATGAGGTCTATGCCCTTGTCCTCCGTAATAAGCCCTATGTCTCCATAGCCGCCCACCACGCCGGGGTTCACTATTGACACACCCAGCATGGAGGGGTCGTCGTCGATGAAGCCCACGAGCTTCAGCCCGTTGTCATGGTCTTTGTATATGTCGCGGCCTATCTTTTTGGCCAGGTCGCCGGTGCCTATGACGAGGACGTTTTTCTTCGGCAGCTCCTTCATGTTGATCCTGGTGAGAAGCGTTCTCCAGGCGAGCACCGCCAGCGGCATCAGGATTATGTTCAGAAGCAGAATGCCGCGCCAGGTCTTGAGCGACGGGAAAATATAATAGATGGCGAACAGCGCGACTGTAGCCACAAAGGTCGCGCTCAGGAGCCGCATCAGCATGTGCCTGTTCGGGCGGTACATGTCGGGCATGTACAGGTCGAAATAATAAAAGGCGGTCATATAGGCTATGCACAGCACTATCGTTTTCAGGAATGTCGGGTCATACGCGAAAACCCCGCCGTTGTCGAGCATAAGCCGTATCTGGGCAGAGACAAGGCCGATGGCGAACATCAGCATGAACTCTGAAAGCCAGTAGAAAAACAGTTTTCTTGAGCCGTATCTGTTGAAAAACAAAGGCATGGTTCCAAATCCTCCCAAAACTCAGTAATAATATTTTTCCAGCTTGGTTTCCGCGCCGTTGAGCACGGCCCCGAAGAACTTTTTCCTGTCCAGCGAGTCGATAGCGTTCTTTACAAGCTGCCTTGACGTGCTTCCGGCCCGAACTATGAACACGATTGAGTCAACGAGCTTCTCTATTATGCTCATATCCGCCAGAGGTATGACCGGCGGACAGTCAAGGATCACCAGGTCAAACCTCTGCCTCAGGCTTTTTATGATGTTGACCGTGCCGGCGGAGCCGATCAGGTCAGCCACGTTCTTGTCGTAAGACCCGGCTGATATCACGTGCAGCCCGGTTCCCTCGACAGTGCAGATGGCATCTTCAAGCGTTGACTCACCCCTGAGCACTTCGGCAAGCCCCGGGCCCTCAGCCGCTAAATATTCCAGAACACTGGAGGGTTTTCTGAGATCGCATTCGACAAATGCCACGTTCTTGCCGAACGCGGCCGCGAGCATGAGCGCGGCGTTCAGGGAGACAGCGGATTTGCCTTCTCCCTTTATCGCGCTCGTGAAGGCCACTACCTTCTGGCCTGTTTTCCTGCTCGCCTGTTCAAGTTTCGAGCTGAGCAGCTTGAACTGCTCGGCGGCCATTGCCTCGGATTTTTCGAGGGCGGCAATGGGCTTGATGATGCTTGCCTGTCTGCGGCTTCCGTACCTGTTCGCCCGGGCCGTCTCAGGCTGCTCGTGAAGCTCGCGCTTTTCCCCGGCGAAAATATAATTCAGGTCGACTTCATAGGTGCCGTCCTCAGAGGCGCCGGTGGAAAGCGACTTGTCGTATTCTTTTTTCAGTTCGAGGTCGGATAATACAGCGTAGGCCCCATCCAGCGCGCTGAGCCGGTCCTGTCTTTCTTCATCTGAATAAAGGGCGTAGACAGCCTCGGAGTCGTCCGAGTAAAGACGCCTTGAACGCTCATAGGCCTGCTCTATCTCTTCAGGCGAGGCGTTAATGCCCACGCCGAGCGATTCATAATGATTTTTTTTCAGAAAAAAACTCATATCACCATGCCTTTTGAGGTCCGGTCTGAAACACGCTCTTCCGAGGAGACGAGTTTCGAAAAACACTTTTTAAGAGCCATCGCGGCTTCTGATTCAGGCGCGTGCAGGACAAGCGGTTTTTTAAGCCTTACCGACTCGGAAACCCGCTCATCCCTTGCTATATCCCCGATGTGCGCTATGCCGACCCCGAAGTAATCGGCGCAGGCCCTTTCCATGGAGGGGCCGAACCCGGTGTCCACTGCCCCGCTCGCGCTGTTTACGATGATTCCTATTTTCATGCCGCCCATGAGCTCGTCAAGCAATGTGCCGTTTTGCGGGTCCATCAGCTTCAGTTGCTGAAGTATATCGGAAATTGTCTTGACTCGTTGGGACCAGTTATTCGTGAAAAGGCGGTGAAGCGCGTCCTTCAGAACGCTGTGATCGGAGTCGTTCACGGCGTTTCTCATCTTGCGCAGGAACAGGCATTTCAGGAACCTGTAGGAGTTCTCGACTGATGTCGGCTCGGACGAGGTCACTAAGAGCCCGGTCTCCGCCGTCAGGAACAGGTCCAGATGGCTGGCGCCGGTGCCCGGGCCTATGTCGAGGAGCACGTAATCGTAAGGAGCCCTGAACAACGCCGTCCTGAGCATGGAGATGCCTTTTTCGTTTATGTCCGCCACGTCAAGCGAGTCTTTCTGGCCGCAAGCCAGGTCCAGGTTCATAACGCCGGATTCTACGATCAGGTTGCTGAAATCGAGGACCTCTCCCTTGAGGAAGTTTGAAAGCGAAGTCTTCGAGCCATTTATTCCAAAAATAGTGTGCATGTTGGCGGCGCCGAAATCAGCGTCGACTATGAGCACCCTTTTCCCGCAGGAAGCCAGGAAAATACCCAGGCTGGAGGTTACAAGCGTTTTCCCGACTCCGCCTTTGCCGCCGCCTATCGCCCATATTTTGGGACGCGGCGCGACAGGGCGCAACATGGTCCTGTTTTCCGAGCGTTCTGCTGGTTTCGATTTTTGGCGGAACCAACTAAGTATGTCCATTGTTCCTTTTGAGCGTCCTGAATGATATTTTTTTACGTTTTTCAGGTT
>JACPGA010000251.1:0-805 GCA_016182705.1 Deltaproteobacteria bacterium | reverse complement strand
ATCTATCGCACCCGCGAGTTCATCCTTTGTCCTGAAAGACGGATTCATGGTTTCCATGAGCAGGACGATCCCGATCCCGATCCCAAGGCCGGCCGCGGCGCTTGCGGCCACTATCGCCGGCTTGTTCGGCCTGAAGGGCTTCTCCGGGAGGTTGGCTGAGTTGATGACCTTGAAGCGTTCTCCCTTTTGCCTCTTTTCAAGGTTTTCCGAGAGCTTGGCGTTCATCTTCTTCTCTAACAGGGCCTGGTAGTTGGCAAGCGATATGTCATAGTCCCTGCGCAGGTCTATGAACCTCTGCTCGCTCGCGGGCGTGGTCTCGACCCTTCTTTCGAACTGCTGGATCTGTTTGCGTATCTCGGCGTACCTGCTGTTGAGTGTCTCTATCCTCGACTTCAGAAGCATCAGCTCGTTATATACTTCGGGGTTCATCTGCTCCTGGGATATCTCCTGCTGCCTGGAGCCGCCGGTTGAGGAGGCCTGCCTGTTCGACGCGAGCTGTTCCTTTATTTCGTTTATCTTTTTCTTTGTTATTATAACGTCCGGGTAGTTTTCCCTGTACCTCGCGAGCAGGGCCGTCAGCTCGCGCTGCAGGTTCTCGAGTTCAGTCTGGAGCGGGTTTGCCGGCATGCCCGGGACCGCTATTACTCCCCTGCCGAGCTGGGCGTCAATGACCATCTTTCTGTCCTCGGCGCTCTTGAGGTCGGTCTTGACCAGCTGCAGCTCGTTTTGCAGGCGGTCGAGGGTGCGCAGGTTGGCGTCGAGCTGCTGCGGGAGGCTGCCCATATTTCTTTCCTTGAAGTTCCTG
>JACPGA010000250.1 GCA_016182705.1 Deltaproteobacteria bacterium | reverse complement strand
GGGGGGCCATGAAGAACGGCATAAACCTCATACCTGACGAGATCAAACGCGCTCGCCTCATAAAGAAAGCGCGTACCGGACTCATCGCGACAGGCGTTGTCTATGTGGCTGTCCTCGGCCTTGTCTTCGCGGGGCAGAGGATGGAGATAAATGACAGGAAAGCTGACCTTTCGGCAGTCGAGGCAAAGCGGGACTCTCTTCTTTCGAGCGGTACGCGCCAGGCGGACCTCGGCAGAAAACTCGCGGACATAAGGCGGGCGGAAGCCGAACTTACGCAAAGGCTTAATGCCACGGCAGGCCTTTCCGGCAAAAAGATAGCGTGGGCTCATGTATTCAAGAGGCTCAGCGCGGAGATGCCAGAGGGCGTATGGCTTCGCGGCATATCGACCTCCGAAGCCGGGGCCGCTCTTAAAAGGGTACACATTACGGGCAGCGCGACTTCCAACAGGCCTGTGGCCGAGTTCATCTCGGCGCTGGAGAACTCCGGGCTTTTCATGGACCTCAGCCTCACATACACTCAGAAAAGGGAGCAATCGTCAGGCTCTGTTTACGATTTCGAGCTTTACATGGACCTCAAAAAAAACGGGGAGACTGTCCATGACTGGTAAGCTCGGCAAGCTCCTCCATTTTGATATCCATGCCATTGAAAGGTTCCGGTTCGAGCTCATCGGGGCCATGGTACTTATAATATTCACGTTTGTCTTTTACTTCGGCTGGCGCGTCAATGAAAACGAGACCGCCCGCCTCGACGGGCTGATAAACGCGGCGAAAGCGCAAATCAGCCAGATAGAAACCGAAGCCTCTACGATAGAAGGGCTCGGTCAAGCCGTAAATGACGCCGGAAGGAATCTCGCTCTTCTCGAGGGAAGGCTCAAGGCCATAAATGAGCGGCTGCCTTCGGACAGGCACATAGCAAGGCTTCTTTCAGACCTGTCTGACAGCGGCGGCGACGTGAAAATAGTGTCTATAAAGCCCCTTCAGCCGGAGGACAAAGGAGAGTTAGCCAGGCTCCCGTTCCAGATAAGCATGGAATCAAGGTTTGTATCTTTCGGCGCGTACATAGAAAGAATAGAGAACCTGCCCAGGCTCATGGTCATCGACAACATCACAATAGAGCCCAGGGAAGAAGGCTCTAACATGCTCAATTCGAACCTCTTTTTGAGCGCCTATGTGCTTGGCTATGGAGGCGGCAAGTGAAAAAGAAGCTGACCTTTATCCTTGCTCTCATGTCGTTGTTCATCCCTTTGGCGGCGGTGGCCGGGACAGACGCGCTCTCGTACAGGTTACAGATGCCCCCTGACCGTGGCGCCAGGGCCCTCAGCTGGGGCAAGGACCCCTTTGTCCCGGCAATACAGGCGCCAGCCACAGCAATTGACCTGAAGCTTACGGCGGTGTTCTACAGCGCGCAAAACCCGTCGGCTATCGTCAATGACAGAATAGTGTACAGGGGCAGCCTTGTAAGGGGTCAAAAAGTTATTGATATAGGGTCCACCCATGTTATACTTCAGGGTGACAGAGGCCGGTTAAGGCTGGAACTGTCTGAAATACCGGAGCTTCAAGATGCCAACAAGAAGGACTGAAAGGGGCTGGCTTGCCTTGCTCCTTTTGTTAATTTCGGCGCTCTTAGCGTCTCCGGCACCTTCCGCACACTCAGCAGCGCCCCAGGGACAGTTAGACGAGGAAACCAGGCTCTTCTCCATCGAGGTGAGGGACGCCGAGATATCCGACGTATTGCGCGCCCTTGCCCAGCAGAGCGGGCTTAATATCATCCTCGGGCAGGGGGTCGAAGGCAAGGTGTCGCTGAGCTTTAAAGACATCCCGTTCCGCGACGCCATGGAAATGGTAATAAAGGCAAACGGCTTCATGTACACCGTCCAGAACAACATCATGTGGGTCGGGCGCAAGGTCGATTTGACCGACGAGATGAGAGTCGAGATAGTACGGCTCAATAACGCGGACCCGGGGACCGCGGCACAGCAGTTGAAGGGCATAATAAGCGAGACAGGCTCCGCCTTTGCCGACCAGAGGACAAACTCCGTCATAGTAAGGGACCTTCCCAGGAACATAGACCAGGCAAAGCGGCTTTTGACCGCGCTCGACACGCAGACAGCCCAGGTCACCATAGAAGCCCGCATAGTCGAGGCCACGGACAACTTCACGCGCCACCTCGGCGTGCGCTGGGGGGCAACTTACACATCCGGCAATGACTCCATCGGCGGCAGCAGCCTCCTGCCCGGCACAACAGGGGCCGGCCGCAACTTCGCGGTTAACCTTCCGGCGGCGAACCCCACATCAGGGCTCGGCATAGTACTGGGAAGCCTTTCGAACAAGCTCTTCCTTGACCTCGAGCTTACGGCGGCCGAGACGAGAGGGGATTTGAAGATCGTCTCCAGCCCCAGAATATCTGCCGTGAACAACATGCCGGCTACCATACACAGCGGCCTGACCTTCAGGGTCAAGCTCTCACAGGCGATAGTGGCCGGAACAGGCACGACTACCACCACGACTACCGGCGACCTCGGAGGCCTTGAAGAGATAAAGACCGGCATAGACCTCACGGTCACTCCGAAAATATCTGAGGACGGGTACGTGCTCCTCAATATAAACACCACGAAGAGCGACCCAGATTTCTCCCGCACGATAGACGGCATTCCGGGGGTCGCTGAAAAGAGCGCGTCGACCTTCGTCCTTGTAAAGGACGGAGACACGGTCGTCATCGGCGGGCTGTACTGCACTCTGAACTCAGAGCAGAAGAACGCGGTGCCTTTCCTGTCAAAGGTGCCTGTCCTTGGAGCGCTGTTCAGGAGCAACTTAAAAGATAACCAGCATGAGGAACTGCTGGTCTTTATAACTCCAAAGATAGTCAAGGCTGCCTCTAAAAATTAGATATTTTTTCTGAAGTCAAGGAAGGGCGGGAATAAAAAGCGCAGCATATATGAATATATGTGAGCATTTTTTATTTCC
>JACPGA010000029.1:3295-4764 GCA_016182705.1 Deltaproteobacteria bacterium | reverse complement strand
AACTCGGCCCTTCTGTTCTTGGCCCAGGCGTCCTCGCCCTGACCATTGACAGCGGGTTTTTCCTCGCCGTAGCTTACTACATCCAGCCTGTTTGCGCCGATGCCCATGTCCTCGAGGTACTTCCTTATGCTTCTGGCCCTCTTATCTCCGAGAGCGAGGTTATAGTCGGTCTCGCCCCGCTCGTCCGCGTGTCCTTCGATGCGGACCCTGGTGCCCGGGTTTATGCCCAGCCATTTGGCGTTCTTGGTAAGGAAGTCCATGTCAGATTCCCTTACCGTGTACTTGTCATAATCGAAGTAGATGGTGTAGAGGTGGCCTTTTTCAATGGCCTTTTGCGTCAAGTCCTCCGCGGCGTTCAGAGAGGCGTACTGTCCGCCGGTCTTTGCGTCCGCGGTGTTCTTGATGTCCTCAGCCGTGACGTCCTCGGACTTGATGCTCTCGTCAGGCACGGTGACTTCGGCGCCTCCAGCTGAAGGAGCCTCGACGGCCGGAGCGCCGGCCTCGGAGAAGTCCTCGGTTGCTATCCTTTTCTCGCAGCCTGTCGCAAGGGCGAGGCCCAGGAACAGGACAGGGAAAAACATAAGTAGTTTTCTTTTCATTCAGGTCAGCCCTCCTTTGTTGATAACGCTTGGTGAGCGCGCTTTCGTGGTTCGTGGAAAGCGGGTTGATATAGTACCTTTTTTTCATTTCCCGTGCTTTTAAGGCAGCCCGGTGTACGGCTCATCTCAAATACGGGGACCAGGCCGGAGCCTTCTCCCCTTTTATGCCGGTGTCGAGCTTCATGACACTGGCGCCGTCGAGGCGCATTATTTTCAGAGACCCGCCGCGCTCGGACGAACTGTAGACTATGTACCTGCCGTCAGGCGACCACGAGGGGTTCCTGTTGTCGCCTTCGAAGGTGAGCTGTGTAAGCCCTTCTCCGCCAGGCCCGACGACCCAGATATTGAACCTTCCGCTGTCAGAGCGGGCAAAAGCTATATGTCTGCCGTCAGGAGACCAGGATGGGCTGGAGTTGTACTTGCCCTTGAAGGTAATTCGTTTTGAATTCCCGGTAGATAAGTCTAACACATGAATGTGCGGATTTCCAGCGGTATCAGAGACATAGGCGAGCTTTGTTCCGTCGGGAGACCATGTCGGGGAGACGTCTATGCCGTTGTTGTCGGTAAGTTTCCTGTATTCTTTTGATTGAAGGTCGAGGACGTAGATCTCGGGGGAGCGCTCGCCGCTCAAGGTAAGCGCGACCTTTGTGCCGTCCGGCGAGTACATGCCGCCTATGTTGATGCCCGGTTTGGACGAAAGGGATTCGTCCTTTCCGGTCGTGAGATCAAGCGAATACATGGCCGGGGTCCCCCTCTTGTAGGAGACATAGAGCATCTTCTGTCCGTCCGGAGACCATTTGGGCGCGAGGTTTATCGACCTGTTCCTCGTGAGCTTCGTGGCGTTTTTTCCGTCGTAATCGGAGACATATA
>JACPGA010000029.1:0-3286 GCA_016182705.1 Deltaproteobacteria bacterium | reverse complement strand
GCCGCCGCTGCCAGACACGAAGAGTATCTTCGAGGTGAAAACGCCTTTTTTGCCGGTCAGCTCCCCGTAAACCGCGTCCGAAAAGAAGTGGATTATCCTCCTCGGGTTTTTAGCCGAGCCCGCGAACTTCTTGCCGGTGACGAGCTTTTCCGTCACGCAGTCGAAAAATCTTATCTCTACCGTGAGCTTGTCGCCTTCAAGGAGAAAGCCGCCTTTTACCAGCGCGTCGGCGCCTATGGCCCGCCAGCTTTTGAAGTCGGTCTCTGATTCGGTGAGCCCTGACTTTGCGGGGTCTTCCAGATTAGCCTTCGCGTCAATGACACGGAAGAACCCGGAGAACTTGAGGTCAGTTACGATAGCGTCGTAGAGCTCTTTTTTTATCGCGTCGCTTGCGGCTTTATTCTGCGGGGCCGCTCCGAGGTCGCGGAATTCCTGTACGGCAACCGGCAGGGCGCTTTGAGACGGGGCCGCGAGGTCGATATAGACCTTGCCCCACGCTGGAGCCGAAAAGGCCGTGAATAATATCAGGAGGAATGGGATGAATTTCTTTGCCAATTGTGTCCCTTATTGTGCGCAGCCCGGGCAGAACCTCAGGCCTGTTTCAAGGAAGCTCCCTTCCATGTCAACGGGAAGGGGCGGGAACGGCGCGGCTTTTTTTACGGCCTTCAGGAGCGATGCGTCAAATGCCTTGTCGCCGGAGCTCTTTTCAACGGATACGTCGAGGAGCTTGCCTGTCCTCGCTATCTTTATTGAGACGATGACCGATATCGCGCCGTCCTTGAGCCCCTCGGGGTAAATCCAGTTGTCCTGGACCTTGTCCCTTATGACCCCGTAGTAGGCCGGGTATTTTCTTTCAAGGTCCGCCTTGGCGGACCCGCCCGCCGGGTTTTGCGCTGTGGAAGCCTGCGGCTTCAAGGCTGGCGCTGCTTTTGGCGAAGCGGCCCTTGAGCCTATCTCTTCCCTGAGTTTTGATACGCGCTCGTTCCTTGACTGCCGGGCAGCTTCCATTTTCTTTTTGAGGTCGTCTATGCTTGCGTCTACCAGCGCCTCGTCTTTGCGGCGTTCGACTTTTTTCTCGAGCTTTTTAATCGTGTCTTCGACAGAGGGCTTCTCCTTGACCTTGATGGCCTCGGGAGAGACTTTAAGCGGTTCAGCCATTGGGGCGGCCTTTGCGACAGGCTCAGGCGGCGCTGGCTCTTCTTTTAAGGCCTCGGCGATTGGTGCCGGGCCGGGTCTGGGGCCCTGGGCCACGAGGTCAACGGTGTATACCGGCGTTATGAAGACCCGGCTTGCCCCGGAAGCGAACACGAGCGCCACTGCCGCAAGGAGCGCGGCGTGCAGTATGACCGACCCGGCAAGCGTCTTGCCAAAGCCGTTCATGGACGGGCCGTTCACCGTCCCTCTTCCGGCTCGGTCATCATGCCGACCTTTTTTATCCCGGCCTTTCTGATGTCTGCCATAGCCTGTACGACCGCGCCGTACGGCACAGCTTCGTCGGCCCTCAGAAGGACCATCTTGTCTTTGTTGGCCGCGGCGATAGCTTCCAGCTTTTCCGCGAGTTCCTTGCGCTTGAACTGTCTGCCGTTCAGGTATACGCGCTTTGCCTTGTCTATCGTGACGACGAGAGGCTCGTCCTGCGAGTTTACCGCCGTTGCCTCGACCTTCGGCAGGTTAACGTCAAGGCCTTCCTGCATCATGGGGGCCGTGACCATGAAGATTATGAGGAGCACCAGCATCACGTCCACCAGCGGCGTGACGTTTATCTGGGACATGAGGACCCTTCCTTTGCGGCTGCCGGTCTCCATGCCCTTATCCTTTTTTGCCTGCCTGTTTTTCTATGACGTTCATCAGGTCTGAGGAGAAGTTGTTCATCTCGGTCGTGATGCGCCCTATTCTCGTAAGTATATGATTATAACCCATTACAGCCGGTATCGCAGCCAGAAGGCCCATGGCGGTGGCCACAAGCGCCTCTGATATGCCGGGGGCCACTACCGCGAGGTTGGCGGAACCCTTCGCGCCTATGTCCCTGAAAGAGGTCATTATGCCCCAGACAGTGCCGAAAAGACCTATGAACGGGGCGGTGTTGCCTGTTGTGGCGAGAAAGCCCACGGCGTACTCTAACTTCGCTGTTTCGATATCCGCGGCTTTTTTGATTATGCGCTGGAACCTGTCGAGGTCTTCCCTCTGAAGCCAGGGAGAGCCGCCGTCAGCGGATTTCATCTGGGTTGAGAGCTCGTTGTAGGCGGAATTGAAAATAGCGGCAAGAGGCGTGTTGGTAAAACCTTTGGAAGCAGCCTGGACCTGCGCGAACTGGCGTTTTTCCCAGAAGAGGTCGTAAAAGGCCGTTGTCTCCTTTTCGATTTTCTTCAGGAGCAGGACCTTGTACGCTATTATGGCCCAGGAGAATACCGAGAACACAAGCAAGGCCAGGAGCACGAACTTGACCATCGGCCCCGCTCCCCAGACCATCTCCCAGAGCCCGGTTTTTGAAGAAATAGCCGGGATATCCAAAATCAGTTCTCCTCTTTTTTAATTGCCGTGCGGGCAAGCATTGAAGACACAATATAGCCCATCGGTGGGGTGCGTTCCGTGACTTTTATCGATAAGAAAAGTTTAATTAAAGGTAACATCATTGTCCCCCTTAGTCAACCTCAACACTAAAAAAAGTTTGATTAAATGGGCGCTTTGAAATAGAATATCCAAGCATAAACACAGAGGTTTTCCAAAGCGCATGAAACTTATCCTACTGGCATCGGCCGGAGCGGCCGGCACGCTCGCAAGGTATCTTCTCGGAGGCCTCGTCCAGAGGCTTTACGGAGGGACATTTCCCTGGGGCACTTTCGCGGTCAACATGACCGGGACGTTCCTTTTCGGGCTGGTCTGGTCTCTGGCCGAAGACAGGCTCATAATAAGCGGCGAGGCGAGGGTAGTCATACTCGTCGGCTTCATGGGCGCGTTCACGACCTTCTCGAGCCTGATGTTCGAGACCGGCGAGCTTATGCGCGACTCCCAGTGGGCGCTTGCCTTCGGCAACCTGGCCTTGCAGAACATCACTGGTATACTGTTCCTGTTTATAGGGTTCGCGATAGGAAGGCTTATATAAAAATTGCTATTTTTCCTGATCTCTTTGTCAGGGCGTAAATAAAAATGCTCACATATTATCATTATATGCTCCGCTTTTTATTTCCGCCCTTCCTTGACCTCAGAAAAAATATCTAATTTTTAGAGGCAGCTGAAGTCATATAAATTAATTGGAGGGCTTTCCATGAAACTCCCTGAAGAGTCG
>JACPGA010000028.1 GCA_016182705.1 Deltaproteobacteria bacterium | reverse complement strand
TAACGCCGAGGCCATTGGCCGCGCCGCGGCTATCGTGGCCGAAGGGCTTTCGTCGCAGATAACCGGGAATTGGACAAGGCCTCAGACAATCCGTATAACGCTCAAGGGCATGGATTATGAAAAGGCCGTCGAGTTCAAGCGTTTCCTTAAGACAAGGGTCAGGGGCGTTGAGGCCATCTACCAGAGAAGGCACGCCGGGGCAGAGACGTCCCTCGAAGTTGAAGTGAAGGCAGGCGCTCAGGCCGTTGCCGATGATATAGCGAGGCTCGGCAAATACAGGGTAACTGGTTTCAGCGCTCATGTTATCGAGGTCGAGGGGGCCCAGTAGGTGCGTGTTTTCGCAAAAAGGGCTTTGCTTTTTTTCGTTCTTGTTCTTTTCCTTGCCTCGTGTACGGCCCATCTTCCCAGGTACGCGCCTGACTTTTCAAACCCCGTATACACAGTGGCTGTGCTGCCGTTCTACAACGCCACGAACGACGTCGGCGGGGCTATGGGTTTAAGGGAGGAGTTCCAGAAGAGGCTTCAGCACAGGCATTACAAGTTCATGACCTTGAAGGAAGTGGATGAGATACTTCTGAACAGGATGGGCATAACCCTCGGGGACCAGCTTGAGATGACCGACGCGATAGAACTCGGGAAGACGCTTGGCGTTGACGGTGTGGTCTACGGCTACGTGCTGAACTTCGATGATGTGACAACCGGCGTCTACAACGTAAAGAAGGTGAGGGCCGGTTTCAAGCTCGTTGACACGAAGACCGGCCAGACCGTCTGGACGGGCGGCAGGGGCGTCAAAACGGTCATTGCCGGGGGCGGCAAGGCCGGGGTCGGCATAAGCGTCCTCAAGGAGGCCATGGACGATGATAAATTCGAGCCTTTCGGGGCGATCAAGGGGATAGAAGAGATACAAGGCCTGAAGGACTGGCATATCATAAGGGCAGGGGCCACGAAAAAAATCGAGGACGCGGCGATGCTCGCCCTTGGTGAAAAGCTCATAACAAAGGCCCTCGGGGTTCACCTGTGGCTCGAGTCGAACACGATGATGGACCTGGCAATGAAGGGTTTTCCTTCAGGGCCGGGAGCCGCGAGTCATGAGCCAGAAAGCCTGTCAAAAGAGGGGAACGGGGCGATAAAGCAATCTCCAGGTAATTGATTTGACAGATGGCGAGATGGCTTTGCCGCAATCGAGATGACAAATCCAATAATTTAACGACGTATTTTTTCAAAGGAGGCAGGGATGAAATTCAATTCTAAGAGGTTCAGCGGTCTGATTCTTGCGCTGTCTTTGGCGGCAAGCGTCTTTTTTACGGGCTGTTCGCCGACTACGACAGGCGCGGTCAAGGAAGACGTTACCCTGACGGGTCAGACGAAAACGCTTGAGGAGACGGGACTTCAGTACAGGGGCCCCGAGTACAACATAGCCATACTCGAGTTCGAGAACAAGACCCCGAGCAAGAGCCTCGGCGTGGGAGAGGCGGCAACCGACATCATGCGCACCATAGTGAAGCAGGCCGGGCTTGAGCCAATAGTCCTCACGAAAGACGAACTCAAGCAGCAGGAGCGGCTCATGGAGCTCCAGCAGTCCGGGGCCGTCAAGACCGGCAGGAAGAACGCTGCCGAAGGATATGACTCTGTCGACTTCAGGATAGCCGGGTCAGTGACCGCCTACCACGAGGTCGAGGAATCTTCCGACATGCTCCTCAGCCGGGCGAGTACACGAAGACGACCGGCGGCGTTCTGGGAATGGGCGCGAAATCAACGGCTGACCCGGGCCTGCGCGATGGTGCGCTGCGTGACGCGCTTGCCAAGGCCCTTACAAGCATGGTCGAGAAGCTCAACACAATGCCCTTCACCGGTAAAGTCCTCCTTGTGGACGGCAAAAGCGTGACCATAAGGGCCGGCACCAGGAGCAGGCTTGAGCCGGGCACGATGCTGTCGGTATACAGCACAGGCGTTGACCTTGTCGACCCTGATACAGGAAGAGTCATCGGCAAGAGGGAGAAGCTCATAGGGGAGATAAAGCTCGCCGAGCACCAGGGCGAGAGGATTTCTGAGGCCGAAGTGAGTTCAGGCACAGGATTCAAGGCCGGAGATGTGGTAAAGGTCAAAAAGTAGGAGGTCCTCATGGGAAGCTTGTTCAAGGGCGTCCTGTTAGCGTCCGGCGCGCTTTTGCTCGCGGTGGGGTGTTCAAAGCCCATGGTTCGGTGTCCTTCCCCGGGTGACAGTCCCCAGCACCATTACCTCGCTGGTATGGAGTTTCTGGAGGAGGGCAAGCTTGTTGAGGCCGCCTCGAAGTTCGAAAGGGCTTCGTTCTGCGATGAAAAATACGGCCCCGCCCACGCCGGGGCCGCTTTGGCCGGGGCATTGATGGCAAAGGAATTATCGAACACGGATTATCAAAAGGCCGACCTGGAAAAGGCGAGGGCGCATCTTGTGGCCGCCCGGAAGAACTCCAGCACGCCTGAAGACCGGTTCGCATTCCATGTCGCGTCCATGCGCATTGAAACAGCCCTCAAGCAGGGCGACTGGCTCGAAGAAGTGGAAGACGGCCATAAGGCCGCCAGAAAACTCAAGACCGACGAAGAAAAGCTCCTTTACTACAGAGTGCCCGAGGCCGCGGATTACTTTATGGGAGCGGCGTACCTTGAGGCAGGGGAGTTCCAGATGTCCAGGGACAATTTCGGCGCGGTCCTGAACGCCAGGTCAACGGGCAAGTGGCACGGCCCGGCGGACAGGGCATGGAAGCGGACAGACAAGGTCGTGAGGGCCACATCAGGCATGACGCTTGGGGACGCTGGCAAGCGCATTGCCGTGCGGGAGAAGGTCACAAGGGCCGAGATGGCGGCCCTTCTCGTTAACGAGCTTGGAATTGACAAGCTCGTTGCCGGAAAGATTTCCGCGAAGCCTGATGGCGATGGATTCGTCCCAATCGACCTGCTTTCAAACCCGTTCAGGATTGAGGCGGCAACGTTAATCAAGTGGAGCGTCCGGGGACTTGAGCCCTCGTATGACGCATCGAGCAGGGCGTACCTTTTCAGGCCGGATGAGCCGGTAAAGAGAAAAGAGTTCGCTATGGTTCTTGAAGACGTAATCATAAAACTCACCGGAGACGAAAAGACGGCTTCGGCTTTCCTTGGACACAGGGCGTCTCCTTTCCCTGACATAGAGCCTTCATCAGTCTGGTACAATGCCGCCATGAGCGTGACCACGAGGAACATGATGGAAACGGAGCTGACCGGCGAGTTCAGGCCTGATGACGCTGTTGACGGCGCGGAGGCTGTAATGGCGATAAGGGCATTGAAGTACAGGCTCAGCATAAATTAGCCCGGAGGCTCGCGCATGAGAAAACTTCTATTTCTAACTCTCTTTTTCTTTATTGCAGCCTTGCCGGCGCGCGCTGAATCCGTGCCCCGGGAGACGCTTGACGCCCAGAGCGCGCTCGTGAACGGAGCGATAGTTGTCAAGGGCGAGGGCGCGGCCCCGCATGGTCCTTTCACAATGGCCCAGAAGAGGATAATGGCTCTGAGGGCCGCCAAGGCAGTTGCCTTCAGGGAGGCATCCGAGCTGCTTGACGGCTTGACGGTCTCTGGCGAGACAACCGTCTTGAACGCCTCGGTGGAATCCGACATCGTGAGGACAAACGCCGAAGGGATAATTAAAGGCGCGTCTGTGGTGAAGGCAGAGTATGACTTGGCTTCCGGCACGGCGGCCGTTTACCTTTCAGTACCCATGCAGGGAGTGGCTGCGGCCCTCGTACCGCAGATCTCCGGCATTCTTCCAGAGATGCCCCGGTACACTCCGGCAATGGCCGCCTCTACGGCAGGTTACGACGGCCTTGTGATAGATGTGAGGGGCCTGGAGTTCAAGCCCGCCCTTTTCAACAGGGCCGTGACGAAAAGCGGCGAGGCAGTCTACGACCCTTCAAAGGCAGACCAGAAGGTTTTGACGGGCAGCGGCCTGTCCGCGTACACGAACGGCATCAATGAGGCAAGGGCCATTCTGTCTAAAAAAGGCTCTGTAAATCCGCTGGTCGTAAAGGCCTCGGGCGTTGCCGGGCAGACTGACGCTGAGCTCGGCCCCATAGAAGCGGCGGCTGTTTTCTACTCCAACCAGGCTTCGAAGTTTCTCGAGGCCGCGAAAGTGGTTTTCGTCCTCGATTAGCTCACTCAGATATCAAACTCAAGGAGGCAGGTGTGAAAAAGCTCGTGGCTCTACTGTTTTTTGTGGCAACTCTCTTTACAGGTACAAACGCGTTCGCCCTTGTCGACGTCGAAGGCAGGTACTGGCTTATGACAATGGACGATGAGATCAAGTCTGGAACAACAGGGACCACGATCAACCTGGTTGACGACCTCGGTGTCGACGACAAAGAGAACTTTTTCGATGTGAGGGCAACTCTCGAGTTCGGAAGCCACAAGCTCCGCTACGGGTACATGCCCTTGAGCTGGAAAGGGACAAAGACCATCTCTCAGACGATAGTCTTTAACGGACAGACATATTCAGCTTCCGATACCGTCAACACCGAACTTGACATTGCCTACCACCGTCTTGGCTACGAATACGATATAATAGATACATTGAACAACCGCCTCGGCGTAATATTCGAGGTGAAGTACTTTGACATAGACGCCAGCCTGACCTCTACCGGGTTGAACGAGACAGCCAGCGTGAAGGCCCCGGTGCCTACCATTGGCATCGCGGCACAGGTCGGCCTGCCTTTTCTCGTGAGCGTTGGCGGTGAAGTCACCGGCATAAGCCTCGGCAGCGCGGCGTGGCTCGTTGACGCCGAAGCTGGCGTGAACTTCAAGCCTGCTCCTTTTGTGGTGGTCTCGGGCGGTTACAGACTGTTGAAGCTGCACCTTGATTATGATGACGACCTCGCGGATATATCGGTCCAGGGGCCTTTTGTAATGCTCAGGGCTGATTTTTAAGGATGACGGAAACCCTGGGGGAAACTTTCTGTAGAAAGCTTTCCCCCAGACCCCCTTCAAAGACTTACAGT
>JACPGA010000261.1 GCA_016182705.1 Deltaproteobacteria bacterium | reverse complement strand
GTTTACCATTTTCACAATGGCCAGCTCTCCGGTGTTGAGCTCGACGAAAGTGCCTATGGGGTATATGCCCAGGCATTTTATGAGCGTCTCTACGATCTCCGGTTGAAAATGCGTTCCCCTCATGAGATAGAGCCTTTTCAAGGCTTCTTCAGGCACCATTCCCGGCTGGTATACTCTTTTGCTCGTCATCGCGTCATAAACGTCGGCTACAGCCGCGATGCGCGCGAAGATGTGTATTTCGCTTTTGGCAAGGCCTTTATAATAGCCGCTGCCGTCGTAACGTTCATGGTGCTGCAAGGCTACCAGCATGGCTGCCTCGTTTATTTTCGCGCCGCTGAGCATGTCTCCGCCGAGCTCGGCGTGCGTTTTCATTATGGCGAATTCTTCATCGGTGAGCTTGCCGGGCTTGTTGAGCACCTTGTCAGGCACGAGCATCTTTCCTATGTCGTGGAGGATTGCCCCTGTGCCAAGGTCTTCCAGGTCAGCCCTTTCCAGGCCCATCTGTCTTCCGAGGGCCAGAGACAGTATGCAGACGTTCACGCAATGGGCGAACGTATAGTCGTCGAAGCTCTTCAGGCGCGCAAGGCTGGTGAGGGCGTCCTGATTTCTGAATACCGAATCGACCATGCGCCCGACGGTCCCCGTTACCTTGCCCGTGTCAACGTCCTTGCCGAGTCTGGCGTTTTGGAGAAACTCTCTTACGAGGAGTTCTGCTTCACCCCGGAGCCTTTGGGCTTCCCTGAACTCCTCATCAAAACTCACTTCCGTTGGAGGCAGTTTGTCTTGAGGCCGGGCTTCTTCGCATCTCTCTATTATGGCGGGGCATTCTTCTTCGAGGGCCTTTTGTTCGGCTGGAGCGCAAAGTCCGGCTTGCCCGGGCTCCTCTTCGAGTAATTCTTCGGTATCCTCAGGCGCGCTCTCGCAAACTGCCGTCAGCTCGGTCCCGGCTTCGGGTGTGTCGTCGGCAGGAGGGGCCGGCGGCGGCGCGGCTGGCTCGTCGTCTACGTTTATGTAGAGACAGGCGTAGCCGTTCCAAAGCATCTTTTCGACATCGCCTTGGGATTTCAGAAGGATGCCGCACACGTACATGCCGACCCGGAGTTCCTCTAAACTGATTTTTTGAATCATATATGCAATTTCACAGGATTTTTTTGGTGTACAGGCAATTGCTCATATTTTTATCGGCTGACCGGGCGGACTCCTTTAGCCTTCATTTGACACGGCCCTTTACGGGGTTATACTCAAATTTATATGCCTGAACTATCACAATAAGAAAGGGGGAGTAAACATGGCTATTACCATGCCGAAAATACTGAGCTGCACTGTCCTGGAGTGCGCGTATAATGTAAACAGCGAATGCCATACGATGGCTATCACGGTCGGAGACGGGGGGCACGCCAGCTGCGATACCTTTTACAGGGCGCCGAACAAGGGCGGCGGGGACATGGTGGGGGGTGTCGGGGCCTGCAAGTCCTATGAATGTTCTTTCAACAAGTCCTACGAATGCACCGCGCCAGGGATAAATGTCGCGCACCACAGCGAGCACGCGGACTGCAAGACATTCAACCCCAGGAAGGGTTAGCTGCTTCCGTTTTCCCGGCGAAAGCCGGGATAAAACCCGCTTCGCTGCACAGGTCGAGGGCTCAAGCAAGGGCCCTCGCCTTTTCCTGTTCATAAACCCCTTCCGGCCAATCTCTTACCGTGATATAGAATAACCTGAAATGAACAGGATAGTTACCCTTACAACTGATTTCGGGCTGAAAGACCCTTATGCCGGGGCTATGAAGGGGGCCATGCTCTCTATTGCCCGCGACATGGCCATTGTCGATATAACTCACCTTGTAAGTCCCGGCAATATCCTCGAGGGCGCTTTTATCCTTCTTGAGGCGTGCAGGCATTTTCCAAGGGGCACGGTCCATGTCGGGGTGGTCGACCCCGGCGTGGGCGGGGAAAGAAAGCCGATACTGGTTGAGGCCGGGGATTATCTGTTCGTAGGCCCGGACAACGGACTTTTCAGCCTTGCCGCCCGGGTACTGGGCATGAAAAGGGCGATAGAGCTTACTGAAAAGAGGTTCTTCCTCCCTGAGGTCAGCAGCACTTTCCACGGCAGGGATATCTTCGGCCCTGTAGCAGCTCATCTGGCAACCGGGACTGCCCCGGACGCGTTCGGCACGGAGCTGGGCAAGATAAGGGCCCTGGACATCCCGAGGCCGTCCGCAGAGGAGGGCGGGGTCTCAGGTGAGGTCATCTATGTGGATTCCTTCGGCAACCTCATCACGAACATCAGAAAACAGGATATCGACCCGCTCAGCGGTGCGGGCTGCGAAGTGCTTATTAGTGGGGCTCTTCTTAAGGGCGTAAGAAAGACCTACGCCGTGGCGGCCATTGGTGCGGCACTGGCCCTCATCGGAAGTTCCGGATACCTCGAAGTGGCTGTCAATTCCGGCTCTGCAACAGGCGCGCTGAAGGCCGGAGTGGGCGAAAAAGTAAAAGTGCGTCCGATAAGGTAGATGAGAATCGTCGTCCAAAGGGTAAAGAAGGCTTCTGTTGCGGTAGACGGGGCGACAAAAGGCGAAATAAACAAAGGCCTTCTTGTCTACGCGGGCGTTCAAAAGGGAGACAACGCTTCTGACATCGAGTACATCGCCTCCAAGCTCCTGGGCCTTCGTATTTTCGAGGATGCGGAAGGCAAGATGAACCTCGATATACTTCAGACAGGCGGCGAAGTACTGCTGATATCCCAGTTCACGCTTCAGGGCGACTGCCGCAAGGGCAGGAGGCCTTCTTTTGACCAGGCAGAGACTCCTGAAGCGGCCCGTTTGCTTTATGAGGGGCTCGTGAAAAGACTTAGGGAATCGGTAAGGGTAGCTACCGGCGAGTTCCAGTCGCATATGGAGGTCGAATCGATAAACGACGGCCCGGTGACGATGTTGCTGGACAGTAAGAAACTTTTTTAAATAGCTTCTTTTAGCCAAAAAGCCGTGTAACACGGCTGTCGCCGCTCTTTGTAACAGGGCTCTACTCGCTTATCCCCTCCCCAATCCGCGACCCACGCCCCTGAGGTC
>JACPGA010000260.1 GCA_016182705.1 Deltaproteobacteria bacterium | reverse complement strand
GGGCAGCTCGGGGGGGATGCGGAAGGCCTTCCGGGGCTTGCGGGCGGGCTTCGGCGTGGTTTCCTCCGCCGTTCCTTCCAGAGCTTCCTCGGCGTTGGCCGCGTGTTCCTCGGAGGTGATCTCGGGTTCGTCGAACAGGCTGGGATGCAGATTGGCGGCCTGCTCGCTGGAGGGTCCGAACTGCTTCTGCCGCCCGTGGCGGATGAACTCCTCCAGTTGGAGGATGTACTGCTTCAATTGGTTGATCGTGTCGTTCTGAGCATCGATCGAAGCCTTGAGTTCCTGATTCTGCTTGAGCAGTTGGCCGATCTGGTGCTGTTCCATCTCGACCACGTGCATGTATTCATTATGCCCGCAAACCCGCGCCCACGCTAGCTTTCATCTCCGTATTCCCGAGCTGCGTGCGGCCTCATTTTGAGGATGTCGAGGCCCCGGAGCAGCCAGTCGAACTGTTCCGCATCCAGCGTGATCACCTCCTCATCCGCCGTCCGCGGCCACTGGAAGTGGTCCTCCTCCAGGCGCTTGTACCACAGGCAGAATCCCGTCCGGTCCCAGTACAGCACCTTGATCTTGTCGCGGGTCTTTGCGCCGAACACGAACAAGGCGGGATGAAAGGGCGATCTGCCCATGGCCTGCTCCACCAGCGCGCATAGCCCGTTGATCGACTTCCGGAAATCCACTGCGTCCCGGTGCAGGTAGACCGGCACTTCCGCCCAGCGGATCATGCCAGCGCCGCCATCAGCCGCAGCAGCCCGTCCTCGGACAGCCCGCGCAGCTCCCATTCGCAGCGCCCCAGGCGCAGCAGCACCCGGGGCTCCGCCCCATGGACGCGGGGGGCTTCCATCGACGGAGCCTTCTCCACCCGCACGAAGGCCGGAACCGCAGGCCTGTTCCGCAGGTCCGCGTTCATCTGCGGCCATCCCAGTTGCTTCTTGCGGAGGTTGAAATGTTTCGGGCACAGCTCCCGCATTTCGCAGAAGGCCTTCTCCGTCATCCCGCTCCGCCCATGCTCCTCGAACAGCGCACGCCATTCCTCACGGCTTCGCCTCACCATCCCTGCCTCCTTCGGTAACTCAGAAGGTGACCCTACCGGTCTTGGCTGGCCCCTGACAGGGTGGGGTTCCGTGGGCGCTTACGGTTTTCAAAGGGACGTCCCAAGCCACCCGAACTGCCAACACCGGCCTGGATCAATCCCCCGAAAAAGGAAATCGCAGCATGACGATGCCCATTGGCTGCGGAGAGGTGTGGGAAACCCAACGGGTTTTCCAAGGGGCTGGGGTCAAGTCGCAGACTTGTCCATGGCCCCGGCGCCTCTCCGCAGCGGGTGGGTCGGAGCGAGAATTCAGGCCACCTTCTGTCTCAAAGTCATTGACGCGTTCCGAACTTGTCCAACTATCGGGGGGACACTACACCCCTTTGCACTTTTGGGAATCTTCACTTGGAGGTAAAAATTCCACCTTCTGAAAAACCGATTAAAATAACTACTAACACAATTAAACAAAATATAATACCAACGGTCCTAAATTGTTTAATTATTGTGCCTTTGTTGGAATGATCGAAAAAATATTCTTTATAGTGTTTAAACCAAAGATTTTTGATGAAAAAATTTTCCTTTTTATAAATATTTACAATCTCGGAAGGGAAAAAACTTAAAACAACTCCAGCTATTGCAAAGCAGATAAGAGCTGCAATTAACCCTTTCATTGATTCATCTCCAATCGATTGACTGCGATCCAAATGGGTTGTGGGAGGGGTTCGATGTCCAGGGTGTTTCAGGGGCAGTAGCTTGAGAATTTACTGCCCCAGCCCCGCCTTTAGGCGCATGCCGAATAATCCATGTATAAGAGACTGTACCCTGTATTCCTGGCGTGCCTCCTCCCAGACCTAATGAAGGCGTAAGGGAATTATCTGCACTACCTCCAAGTGTCGGGTTAGCTCTCGGAGTCGCCTTCCCTAATACCCTGGGGGCCTTCATCCAGCTCGGCCGCTTGCCACCGCCTCCACGAGCATCAACTCCCCAAGATCCACCTGGCGACGGCGGAGGGCCTGCATCAAGACTCCAACCAACTCCAGGGCTGCCTACTGCAACCGTAGCTGTGAGGTATACGTTCCCCACGTTATCAAAGGTAAGCCGACCGCCGCCGCCGATAAACCAAGGGCTTACCCACGTCCCACCAACTCCGCTCGAAACCAGTGGTTTTTCAGGCTCCGCTTGGGCGGGAACACTTGTAGTCGGCTCCTCGGAATAAATATGCTTATTTTCAAGATATTTTTTCCTTGCTTCTGTACCCTCTAAAATGACATCTGGCTCAGATTTTGGTCGGAATTTTTCATCAGCCTTCTTATCCTGCGGTGCCTCCCAAAAATAGTCATAATCAAACCAACCATCCGAAGAAATTCGTGACATATCAACTGCCCGCATTCCAGTTGGGTCGACGTTCGTCACCGGGTTGTTCGCCACATAAACGTACAGATTCAACGAATCTGGATTCTCAGGGTCCTGGTCATACCATGGATCGGGCTGGGCGAACCGGCCATAGGTGGGCAGGTAAACTCGAGCCTGCATGTATATCGGAGATCCATCTTGATCTTCGTGCCCGGCATATCGAAGCGCGCTCTTCTCTCCTGTCTGCCCATAACGTTCTCCATATGGCAGGCTCTTTGTCCGGCCCACAACCTGGCCAGATGAATTCGTCAAGATGTTGGGGCTTCCAACGTAGTCACTATGAACATAAGTCGTTCCCGTGCCCCTCTCTTCACTAATCAGCTGCCCAAATCCATAGACCAGGGTTTTGGTCCAGCTGAAGGCTGGTGGAATCACGACAATGACACTCACTGCTCGAGTATCAGTACCTGCAGGGTTCGAGGCGACCAGAGTGTACGTTGTCGTCACAGCAGGAGACATCACTGTACTGCCACCACTGACAGAGACCCCATTGATGGTCACCCCTGTGGCGCCTTGGACCGCCCAGCTCAACGTGATCGAGTCACCTCGGTTAATCTGCGTAGCGCTCGCGGTAAAGGTGGTGATCGTCGGCTGTTGAGTAACTGTGATCGTAATCTGAGCTGTGGTCGTTCCACCCAGGTTACTGGCGCTCATCGTGTAAGTGGTCGTTGTTGCCGGACTCACGACCCGAGAACCCGAGGGACTGACCGCACCAATTCCCTGGTCAATGCTCAAGCTGGTAGGACTATTCGACACGCTCCAGTTCAACGTGGCCGGGCTTCCTGAGTAGATCGTTGCCGCATTGGTCGTGAACGTGATCAACGGTTTTTGAACAACCGTGATGGTCACGGATGCCGATACCGTCTTACTCGCATCTGCGGAATTTGTTGCGGTCAAGGTATAAGTGGTCGTCGTGCTTGGGGTAATCGATTGAGTACCGGAAGCACTTACGCTTACACCATTTAGGGTCACATTGACAGCTCCGACGCTATTCGTGATGGACCAGCGCAGTGTTGTGCCAGTTCCCGCTCCGAGTGTTGTTGAATCAGCAGTAAAACTGCCAATTGTGGGCACGGTTGGACGCGGACTAACGGTGACGGTAACTGCCGCTGTGATACTAGTGCTCACACCGTTCAGACTATTGGTGGCCGTGAGAGTGTAGGTTGTCGTTGAACTTGGGTTCACCACACAAGTTGTACCGGGCACAACTCCTATACCATTGCTCAAGCTCACCGATGTGGTGTTGGTGGTCGTCCACCCTAGAGTGCTTGAATCTCCCTGGTAGATGTTTGATGGGGTTGCCGAAAAGCTGGCGATTACAGGGGGCTGTACAACTTCGACAAGAATACTCGCGACCACACTGCTACCCCCACTCCCACTGGCAGTCAGTTTATAGAGTGTTGTGACCGTGGGGCTCACCCACAGAGAAGTACCCGTAACCGTTCCAGTTGTATTCAGGCTCAATGAAGTTGTGTTGGTGGTACTCCACGTGAGAGTCGTACTTTCGCCTCGCACGATCGTCGTTCTGCTTGCCGTGAAACTGGTGATGACTGGAGGTGGCTGGACCACTGTAATGACTACCGTTGATGAACTGGAAAGGTATCCAGTGGCCCTCGCGGTAAACCTAACCGTATAAGAACCCACTACCGCGAAGGCGTGGTTGGTATTGGTGACTGTCGAGCTTGTAACACCCGTAGTCCCATCACCAAAGCTCCAGGAGAAAGTCCGGCCATAATCTGAGTACCCGTCGAAGGCCACCACTTGACCGACATTGACAGTGATATTGCTTGCCGGAGCTGTGATGTATGCGCCAGCAGGGATGGGGTCTTCATCACCAGGCGAAATCACCATCGCGCTTTGAGCACCCTTCTTCCCTGATGTGGGTGAGCTCACCAAACTCTGAGCCTGACTGGTCACAATCTGGGGCGTGATTTCAAAAGAAGACAGGGGCTCACGGTTGAATCCGTAAATCGTGTAGGAGATGCTCCCATCCGCCTTCATCCGCTTCATTCGAAGTCCCTTCGAATCCAGCATGAAGGAAGTCCCATTCTCCATCAGGACTCGACCTGCAGGGTCATAGGCCCAAGACGTCTGACTTCCACTCTGACCTGGAATGCTCCAAATCTGTGTAAGTCGACCGAAGTCGTCGTACTGGGCACCTGTTTGAAGCGCGGCGCTATTCGGAGTCTGCACCTGAGAAGGAATGCCGTTGGTACCATCGTAAGTAGCCGTCCACGCGAGCAACTCATCTGGCTTTTGCGAGCCGGTATAGGTGAAGCCACTGCTGGTCCGGTTCCCACGGGTGTCGTACTGGAAGGACTGAGTCGTAACCTCCCCAGGATTCAGGCCATAGACCGTGGCACCCGTAAGCCGACGGAGCCCGTCGTAGGTGAATGAATCACTCCCTCGATTCGTAAGAAGCCCTCCTGCTGTCCAGGTAAGGGCCGCGTCTTCCACTACGCCCGTTGAAGCACTTTGCGTAACGTGCACCAACTCGCCCTTGTCAGCCTTCAAGGCGGTGGAGGCTCCATTCCCGTAAAGCACTGTACTCGTGACGGCTGTTCCACTGACCTGGTTGTAAATCGCCTGCCCACGGTTCACACCATTGAAAAGTGTCGTTTGGGGGCGGAGATAATCGTCAAAGGTAAAGGTCACCTTGTCCAAGGGGCCGCTTGAAGCCGATGGGTAGGTCAATGTTTTTACATTCCCAAGGGCATCCAATTCTTGCGCGATGGAAAAGGTCCGTGAGCCGTCTGAGTAGCTACGGCTGATGGCGCGACCAATCCTGTCGTATCCATAGGTTTCAACGAGAGTCCCATAGGGTTGAACTTCGTTCACCGAGACAGGGAGATTGAAATCGTCTCGATAACTGATCGTTCGATTCGTTACAACTTGGGCCCCTGAAAGTCCAGTTAGAGCGGAAAGGCGATGCCTCCCATCAAGGGTCGCTTGAGTTGCAGCTGAGCTGCTTCCGCTCTTCCCTTTCTGCTTGGTCAATCGAGCTGCGCCGAGCGCCGTAAAATCTGAGTACTCCGTAGTGCCTTCCTCTGGTTCACTGCGGGACAGCAACCAGCCCAATTCGTTATAAATGTATGAGCGAGACTGCCCACCTCGAGTAGCCACCTGGAGGTGCCCGTATGCGTCGTACCCAAAAGAGGAACTCCCACCAGCGGCATCAACGAGGAGGCTGACCTGCCCCAAAAGGTCCTTTACCTGAGTCTTCTCATTGCCGCGATCATCGAGGGTGCTGCTTACTTCACCCACCGCAGTTACACTTCCAACCGTCCGAGTGCCCCAAGCGGGCTCATTGGGCTGTGACATGAGCACTCGACCTTGGGCATCTGCAACGGTCGAAAGCCGGCCTTTTGAATCGTAAGCAAAAGTCGTTGCTCCGTAATTGGTTTGCCCGACCTGGAGCCAAGGCGTTTCACTCAGTTTTTCGTCAAACCCGTTGTAGGTCGTAATTTGGTAGCTGCCATCAGGTCGTGTCACCTTGACGAGGCGGCCAAAGGAGTCGAAGTCTTTTCGTGTGACTAAAGGCTTCAACACCCCTTCGACAGTGACGGTCTCGATCACATATGTGTCGCTCGGACCGTACTGGTAGGTCGTAGTGATGCTCCCAACATAATCAGGTTGTCCAACCACTCCCATCGCATTACGGATCGAGGAAGTCGTGCGACCCGACGCATCATATTGAGTACGGGTGGTAACACCATGAGAATCGGTCTGGACCGTTACACGCCCGACAGAATCTCTCTGATTATATGTAGTGGTTTCTCCAGAAAGAAGGTCTGTCTCGGAAGCCAACCAATAATACGGCCCGGCTCCGTATGTGTAGCTAGTCCCAGCTTGGCCCGAGTAGGGTAGCGACAAGCCGTTAATTAACACCTGACTGGTGATCGAAGTTGGCAGTGGCTGACCCGCCAAATACTGGCGCGTCTCAATCGTCTTGCTACTCCCCTTAACAGTGGTGGTTGTAGAGACTCGACCGAAGCCGTCGTATATGAAATTAGTAGTCCCGAGATCGATAGTCGAGCCCACGCCAACATTTCTCATAGATGGCAACCCTGATCCGCTCAGAGAGCTCGATGAACTATCCATGAGCAACTTGCCAAGCGCTGGATCCCAATGACGAGATAGAGTTTTGCTTTCCTGGACTTGCCCCGAATGAACCGCCTGGAATTTCTTGGACAGCGAGTTGAGTGTATTCATGCCGCCGCCCCCTGATCAAGGAAGCTCTTTCGAGCCCATGCGGGAGGGCGTTGGCCGTGGCGTTCGATGAGCCACTGATGGTTGTAGAGTTCG
>JACPGA010000249.1 GCA_016182705.1 Deltaproteobacteria bacterium | reverse complement strand
TCCCTTCCAGTAGCTCCTGTGCCGGTCAGGAAGGAGGTCCGAGCGCTTTTCAGGAATCATGTCGCGCTGTTCACGGTGCTTGCGTGCCCAGCCTTCCTCCCTGGCCTTTCTGCGTATGCTGTCCTTGTGACATCCGTATTTTTCAGCAAGCTGATCCAGCGCCTCCTGGCCTGACTCGAACTCATGTCTTAAACCATTCCAATCGATCCCCACACTTCTTCTGCCCCCTATATCTGTTCGAGCCCCTGATGGTCCGCGCACGACCTTATCGCGTACAGGCTCACAAAGACCTTGTTGCACTCCGCGCAGACTTCGGGCTCCCTCAAAAGGACCCTGGGGCCTGCCGCCTTTTTAAAATAGCGTCCCTGCCGCTCGATATTATTAACGGTATTCACTGATGCGCTTTCCATGACCGCCACCCCCGCAAGCTATTTGCCCTTTGGTGTTTTTTTTCTACCTGATATTGAAAAAACTCTTCATTACTGCGGGACTGAGGGCTTTTTTATTCTTCCTTCGTTAAAAAATGTAAAGAGTTTCAGAAATAAAAAAAGCCAGGCGATTTTCGCCTGGCTTTTTAAATCCTGCCGCTGCCCAGGGTTCTACATACCTTTTCTGGACAACTCCTCTATCGTAAAATCCTGAAAACTGTCGTCTTCAGGGTTCCAGTTCTTTTCGACAATGCTCTCTATCCCTCCCCTGTAGCCGTACTGGCGCATCTGGTCGAGCATGTCACCCATCGAAGGGTACTGCCTCATGGTCTTGTATTCCAGCCAGTTGACCGCGGGCGCAGGCGCGGATTCAAAAGCCTTGAGCTTCCTCCTCCTCTTTCTGTGCCCTTGCAGACGCGACCTTCTCCTCTGCCCTGTAGAGAATTTCATATGTCCTCCCGAGTGAGATTCTATGGCTCTCCGCAATGACCTTCATGTGCGTATTCCAGTAATGGTACTCAGTAAAGACAGCCCTTTCCCTCGGGCTTAATCCGGCAAGCGGCCAGAGTATGTCCCTTATCTCCATACCTGAATGCTTGAGGCGTTCGTAAAAAAGCTCCGGGTCTATTGTCAAAAGCCGAATCCTCCTTTACTCCTTTTTGCAAAAATTGTGCAAGCAATGCACATAGGCCAGCATAAAAAAACGTTTCCTGCCGGACGCCCGTCCCGTCCGCCGGAATTGAAAGCCGGAAAAAAATGAGAATACGATTGTAATGGGGGGGTACAGATAGTATACGTTCGGCATATAAAACTGTCAAGACAGGCAGGCCCTGACAAGGGTGTCTACTGTACTTTAGTGCAGGATATGCACAGTTCTTGTATTCGGTGGAAGACACAAAAAAACCCTGCGCCGCCGGAAAATCCGGCGAACGCAGGGCGATATTTTATCCCGGCCAGATAAGCCCGGTGTTTTACAATCAGTTTGACAGGATCAGACGTTGAACCTGAAGTGCATTACATCTCCGTCCTGCACGACATAATCCTTGCCCTCTACCCTCAGGACGCCCTTGTCCTTGCAAGCGGCTTCCGACCCGTATTTTATGAAGTCTTCGTAGGCAATCACCTCGGCGCGGATAAAGCCGCGCTCGAAGTCGCTGTGTATGACTCCAGCGGCCTGGGGCGCCTTTGATTCGGCAGCTACGGTCCAGGCGCGCACTTCCTTTTTTCCGGCCGTAAAGAATGTGATAAGCCCCAGAAGCCTGTACGCCGCAGCTGCCAGCCTGTCGAGGCCGGACTCTTTAAGACCGAGGCCGGAGAGAAACTCGGCCCTTTCCTCTTCGGAAAGCTCGGCTATCTCGGATTCTATCTTGCCGCAAATTGTGACGAAGCCCGCGCCCTCGGCTTCGGCCAGCTTCCTTACCGAAGAAGCGGCAGCTGAAGCGCCAGAAAGGTCGTTCTCATCCACGTTGGCGACGTATATTACCGGCTTGGCCGTAAGGAAGTTCAGGTCCTTCACGAGCAGGGCCGTTTCCTTGTTCAGGACGCTCCTTGCCGGGCGTCCCTCCTCAAAAGCCTTTTTCAATTCCATGTAGACCGGCATCACTTCCGCGATCGACTTATCGGTCTTGGCGAGTTTTGCCGACCTCTCGAGCCTGCGCTCAAGGGTGTCCAGGTCCGTGAGGATAAGCTCGGTGTTTATGACTTCGATATCCCCGCCGGGGTCCATCTTACCGGCCACGTGCACCACCTGCTCGTCCTCAAAGCACCTCACGACATGGGCGATCATGTCCACGCTCCTGATGTTGCCGAGAAACTGGTTACCGAGCCCCTCGCCCTTGCTCGCGCCCTTCACTATTCCGGCTATGTCCACGAACTCGACGGCCGTCGGAAGGACCCTTTCTGGCTTTACGAACACGGCGAGCTTCGAGAGCCTGTCGTCTCTCAAAGGCACCATGCCAATATTCGGGTTTATTGTGCAGAAAGGATAATTCGACGCTTCCGCCCCAGCGGCGGTCATGGCGTTGAATATGGTTGATTTACCGACATTAGGAAGGCCTACTATTCCGCAGTTGAATCCCATCTCGAAGTGTTCTCCTGTTTTTTAAAATAAAGGCACGGCCCTGAAGCCCAGCCCGGTTCTGATTCAGACTAAAAAGGGCGCGATTATGAGCGCGACGATGCTCATGAGCTTTATAAGTATGTTCATGGCAGGCCCTGACGTGTCTTTGAAAGGGTCTCCGACCGTGTCTCCTACGACCGCGGCCTTATGCGCGGGCGAGCCCTTTCCGCCCAAGTTGCCCTGCTCTATGTACTTTTTCGCGTTATCCCACGCGCCGCCGGCGTTTGCCATGAAAATGGCCATGAGGACGCCTGTTACCGTGGCTCCTGCAAGCATGCCGCCTAACGCCTCAGCCCCCAGGAGAAAGCCGACCGCGACAGGGGCGGCGGCCGCCAGCACGCCGGGGAGGACCATCTCTTTCAAGGCGGCCCTGGTGCTTATGTCGATGCACTTTTCAACGTCCGGCTTCGCGCCCTCCCGGCCTTCAAGGAGGCCGGGTATTTCCTTGAACTGACTCCTTATCTCCTCGACCATCTTCATGGCCGCCCTTCCAACGCTCGTCATCGTAAGAGAGCCTATGAAAAACGGGATTATCCCGCCAATAAGCAGACCGATCACAACGATGGGGTCAGTCAGGGATATCAACAGCGGATGGCCGAGCGCGCTGCCTGCCGCCTGCCCGAACGCCGCGAAAAGCGCTATGGCGGTAAGCGCTGCCGACCCTATCGCAAAACCCTTGCCAATTGCCGCCGTCGTGTTCCCGAGAGAATCGAGGGTGTCGGTTATTTTTCTTACGTCCTCTCCCAGTCCGCTCATCTCGGAGATGCCGCCCGCGTTGTCGGCTATCGGCCCATAAGCGTCCACGCTCATTATTATGCCTGTAGTCGCGAGCATGCCGACAGCTGCCAGCCCTATGCCGTAGATGCCAGCCGAGTAGTTAGCGATAAAAACAGTTATTACAATCGCTATGACCGGCAGGGCGCAGCTCTCAAGGCCTACCGCTATGCCGGTTATTATATTGGTACCCGCGCCGGTCGCGGACGATTCAGCTATCCTTCTCACAGGCTTGCCGCCGGTGTAATATTCGCTCAACAGACCTATGAGGCTTCCTCCAAGGCAGCCCGCCGTAACGGCAAGGAAACACCAGATGCCGCACTCGAGGACGATTGTCACGGCAAAGGCCAGAGCGAGGAACACGGCCGCCGCCATGAGCGTTGAGTACCTCAACGCCGCCGCAGGGCCAAACCTCTCCATGAACTTGAGCACCGAGATGCCCGTCAGCGAAGAGAGCAGCCCGGCCATGACAAGCACGACAGGGTATGACATCAAAGCCTCTCGCGAAGCCAGCAGGGCGGCATCACTTGCCGAAATCGTTGCGCCGAGAGCTATCGTAGCCACTACCGCGCCAGAGTATGATTCAAATATGTCTGCCCCGAGCCCGGCGACATCTCCTACATTGTCGCCGACGTTGTCGGCAATGACGCCGGGGTTTCTGGGGTCGTCTTCCGGTATACCGGCTTCGACCTTGCCGACTAGGTCCGCGCCCACGTCAGCGCTCTTTGTGTATATGCCGCCGCCGACCCTGGCGAAAAGGGCTATGGAGGAAGCCCCCATAGCGAAACCGTTTATGACGGCAGCTTCTTCCGGCCTGCCGTAAAAAATAAAGAAAAGGCCTATACCGATAAGGCCGAGGCTCGCGACCGACAGGCCCATGACTGAGCCCCCGAGAAAAGCTGTCGTAAGGGCTCTTGAGAAATCAGGCTTGCACTCGCGCGCGGCCTCTGCCGTCCTCACATTGGCCTTGGTCGCGCCCTTCATGCCGAAAAAACCCGCCAGCATCGAAAAAGCCCCGCCGCATACGTAAGCGGCCGCCGTAGGGATGCCGATAAATACCGCCAGAGCCGCGGCAACAACAGCGAGGAACGCGAGCAGTATTACGTACTGGCGCTTGAGATAGACCATTGCCCCTTGGTGTATGAGGCCTGCTATCTCGCGCATGCGCTCGCTTCCCTCAGGAAGGCGCTTGATGTGCAGGTACACGAAAAAAGTGATGACGAGTCCGGCTGCTCCAAACAGAGGCGCGAAATAGGCAAGGTTCGGCATGGTTACCCCCTACGGGTAATTAAGGGTTTTTCCGGCTGGAGGACAATGGATGGACTCTGGAGCGGTCAGGAGTTGAACATGTTCATC
>JACPGA010000248.1 GCA_016182705.1 Deltaproteobacteria bacterium | reverse complement strand
TCAGGCTCGCTCTGACCATTTCACCCTCCCCTTCATCCCCTCCGATCGAGGGAGGGGAAAAAAGGGGAAAACCCGAAAAGAATTTTTATTTACGCGTGGACGCAGAGATCAGGAAAAAGAGTGTCTAAAAATTAGCTATTTTTTCTGAGGTCAAGGAAGGGCGGAAATAAAAAGCGGAGCATATATGGCAATATGTGAGCATTTTTATTTGCGCCCTGACGCAGAGATCAGGAAAAAGAGAAATTTTTAGGAGAAAAGGGGCTTGCCTGTCATATCAGAGGGCTGCGCCAGGCCCATCGCCTTCAAGACCGTCGGGGCAACATCCTGTAGGCCGCCTTTGGCAAGCTTTACGTCTTTTCTTTCATTGTCGGCGAATATGAACGGCACTATATTTGTCGTATGCGCGGTAAACGGCCCGCCGTTGTCAGGGTCTTTCATCTGCTCGGCGTTGCCGTGGTCGGCAGTGATTATGACCGTCCAGCCTTGCTCCAGAGCCGCGTCAGCGACCATGCCGACTGCCCTGTCAACGGTCTCGCACGCCTTCACGGCTGCCTCGATTATTCCTGTATGGCCGACCATGTCGCCGTTTGCGAAGTTCATCAGCATGAACGAGTAGCCGCCGTCCTTTATCTTCTCGACCGCGGCCTCGGCAATCTCAATGGCTCGCATCTCGGGCTTGAGGTCATAGGTCGGCACGTCCTTCACGGACGGTATGAGGAGCCTTTCCTCTTCCTCGAACGGAGCTTCACTGCCGCCGTTGAAGAAGAAAGTCACATGCGCGTACTTTTCTGTCTCGCTTACCCTGAACTGCCTTACTCCGGCGCGGCTCAGGACCTCGCCCAATATGTTCTTCAAATCCTGCGGCTTGAAAAGTACCGGCAGGGCGAGCGATGAATCGTACTCGGTCATGCAGACGAAGCCGGAAAGAGCGGGCCTTACTGCCCTGTCAAATCCGTCGAAGTCATCGACCACAAAGGCCCTGGTTATCTCCCTTGCCCTGTCTGCCCTGAAGTTGAAAAAAATTATTCCGTCGCCATCTGAAAGCGGCCCGACAGGCTTCCCGCCATCGGTCATGACAACAGGCTTTACGAATTCGTCGTTTTCGCCTTTCGCGTAACTGTCGTTTATGGCTTGCAAAGGATCTGCGGCCGACAGGCCGGAATTTCCGGTGATCGCGTCATACGCCTTTTTCACGCGGTCCCAGCGGTTGTCCCTGTCCATGGCGTAATACCTGCCCATGACAGACGCAACCCGGGCGTTAGAGCCCGATTTTTTTATATAGGTCAACAACTCGTCCATGTACTTCACCCCGCTCGAAGGTGGCGTGTCCCTGCCGTCGAGGAAGGCATGGATATAGACCTTCTCAAGGCCCTTCTTCCTGAAAATATCAAGGAGGCCGTAAAGGTGGCTGATGTGGCTGTGAACGCCGCCGTCTGAAAGAAGACCCATGAGATGTAACGCCCTGCCCGAAGCCTTGAGGTCAGAGGCGAGCCTTTCCAGCTCAGGGCTGTTAGCGAGCCCTCCTTCGCTGATGACCTTGCCTATCCTTGTAAGCTCCTGGTATACGATCCGCCCCGAGCCCATCGTGAGGTGCCCAACTTCGGAATTTCCCATCTGCCCTTCGGGAAGTCCGACCGAAAGCCCGGAAGTATCTATTCCGGTAGACGGGTACTCTTTAATAAGCCTGTCGAGATTGGGGGTCGAGGCAAGGCGCGTGGCGTTGCCTTCCCTTTCAGGGTTTATTCCCCATCCGTCCATGACGATAAGGCAGACCTTCTTCACTTTCGTTTGTTCTCCGGGATTTTTTTATAACGGCGGACGCGCGTTACCCCGGCCTTTGGGCCGGGGAAGCGCAGTCAATCAGAAGAGCTTTCTTTGCGCTGACATGAACTTGGCGGGCGCTGGCACGCCCTTCATGGCGAGCGTGTTCCATTCCCCGCAGGAAGGGCACCTTGGCTCCCAGGACTGCGAGCTGACGGAACAGCCGGAACAGGCAAATGCCGGGCTGAACTCCCTGTCCATGCCGAGCGCCTTCTGGAACAGGTGCGCTGCCTTGCCTGACTGTTTTCTCCTCAGGTAAGCCTCTCCGAGAAGAACGTGGTGGTAGTAGCCCTCGACCCCTTCGTTCGACAGCGCTTCCAGCTCTTCTATGGCGTTGTCGACCATCTCGAGCCTGAGATAGAGTCTGGAAAGCAGGAGCCTCAGGTTGTAATCGGCCGGGTTGGCGTGTATTTCTTTTTTATATTTTTCGAGAATCCTCTCGGGCGCGGACTGGCTTATGTAGATGTCTTCCAGCCTCAGTATTATCGCCTCTGCCTTCGGGAAATTGACCCGCGCCTTCTCCCATACCTTTATCGCGTTCGCGGGGTTGCCCTGCCTGGCGAGCACGTCGCCCAGAAGGAGGTGCGCTGGCATGAAGGCGTCGTCGTTCCTCAGTACCTCTTTGAGCTTCAAGAGCGATTCGGAAAGCTTCCCGTCAGAGCAGTACCTTGAAGCCGACTCGAACAGGAGCCCTGTTAAAAGTCTTTTTTCTTTTTTCCTCGAAGACTCGTCCTTTTCGCTGTCCACTATCTTTTTCTGTAGGTCGGCGGCATCGGCCCAGAGCGCTTCCTTTATCCTGTAATCCCTGAGCTTCCTGAGCGCGTACAGGTTTCTCGGGTCGAGCCTTACTACCTCTTCGAGAGCCTTCATGGCCCTCAAAGTGTCACCGGAATCAGAGGCGCACCTTGCGAGCGAGCTCAATATCCCTATCGAGGACGAGTTGCCGACAAAGCCGCTCTCGAGAACCTTTACCGCGTCTGCCGGCCTGTTCTCCCTCATGTAGGTCTCAGCGAGGCTTATAATCATCCCGGTTTCCGTGGGCTTTGCTTTCAGGGCCTTTTCAATGAGTTCCCTCGCCCCGGCGGTTTCACCTTTTACGAGGAGCTCGGTCCCCTTTTTATAGTTCTCGTCAGCTTCGGAAAGAAGCTTTTTCTCTTTCCTCGACTGCAGATCGCGCCAGGCCCTGCGCCCGTCCGCCAAGAGCGAGTTCAGGACAGCCACTACGACTCCGGCGAAAAACCCGGCGAAAAGGAGCATCGTGGCAGGCAGGATATATACGTGTTTGGATGAAACGACGTATGTCACTTCACCGGGGTTGTTCGTATGGAGATAAAAGAACGCGCTCAGTATGATTATGATTATTATCAGGAGTATCTTGGTGTACATAGGCCTGCCGTCAGGTTTAAGGTTTATGGCTACCGTGGAAAATTGCTAACTTTTTAGAAGCAGCCTTATATTACAAAGTTGCTCTTAATGAGAATAAGGCTCGCCTCTCATGATAGTGAACGCCCTGTATACCTGCTCGTAAAGAAAGAGCCGCGCGAGGTCATGGGGCAACGTCATGGCTGATAATGAAAGAACAAGGTCTGCCGTATCATAAACATCCTTATGCAGCCCGTAGGCTCCTCCGACCACGAACGATACGTTTTTCCTTCCCTGGTTCATGAGCCCTTCGATGAACTTCGAGAAGGCGGCTGATGTCATGGAAGTGCCGGTATCAGCGAGGACGACCGTGTAGCCGCCCTGGCCCAGGGCTGAGATTATTCTCTGCCCCTCTTTACGGAGGACATCTTCCCTTGGCATCTTCAAGGAAGCGCCCTCGTCCTTCACCTCTACGATATCAACCGGCGCGTAGCGCTTTATCCTCTTGAGGTAGTCGGCCGAGGCCTCTCCAATGGAGGACTTCTTGACAGAGCCCACGGCCACGAAGGTTATCTTCACCCGGGGCTACTCGCTCTTCTTTTTCCTGGCCGTGGCTGCGGGTTTTTTAACGGCCTTTGCTGCAGCGGTTTTTTTAACGGCCTTTGCGGCAACGGGTTTTTTGGCGGTCTTTGCGGTAGCGGCCTTTGCCGCGGGCTTTTTCGGGGCTGCCTTTGCGACAGTTGGCTTTGCCTTCTCAGGCTTTGCCTCCAGCTCAGGCTTTTCCTTCGGCTTGGGAGCTGGCCTGTCCTTCACCTCGGTAACCGGGGCTTCGGCCCACAGCCCTTCAAGGTCGTAGAACGACCTTACAGGCTCGAGGAAGATATGAACGACCACATCGACATAGTCGATGAGCGCCCACCTGCCTTCAGTGACGCCCTCCATGCCAAGCGGCCTTTCGCCTTTTTTCCTGAGGCCGTCCTCTATGGAATAAGCTATGGCCTGGACCTGCCTTTCGGACTCGGCGCTGCATATGAGCAGGAAGTCCGATACGCCAGAAAGTTTCTTTATGTTGAGAATGACTACTTTTTCGGCCTTTTTGTCGAGTGCCAGCTTGGCGATCTCGAGCGCTTTTTTCCTCGGTTCCAGTTTATTGCTCCTTTTTTTCAGGGGCTATCTGTAAAGCCCCTCTTTTCTTATGAACTCTATCGCGCTGTCGGGAAGCAGGTAGCGCACGCTGCGGCCCCTGCCCACCCGTTCCCTTATTTCGGAAGAAGATATGTCAATAGGCGTGGTGTCGAGGTAAGTGATAGAATTCCCGCAGGAATTGACTAACGCCATGACCCGGGAATCATACCAGAACTTGGAGGCCAGTTCAACCGGAAGCACCTGTTCAAGGGGCTTTGGCAGATTGTTCGGCCTCGGGGCCACTATGAAGCTCGCGAGATTCAGGAGTTCTTCATACTCATACCAGCTCGCGATATCGTTGAAAGAATCGCTGCCGAGTATGAGAAAGACTTCTATATCAGGCTCTTTCAACAGCTCTCGTACTGTATCAACGGTGAACGACCTGCCTTCGCGCCTTATCTCGATGTCAGAGACCGAAAAGCCGGGGTTGTCCTCTATCGCGGCCTTTACAAGCTCAAAGCGAACTTTGGCTGGCGTGAGCGACTCGGTCAGCTTGTGAGGCGTAATAAAAGTGGGCATGAAGACCACCCTGTCAAGGCCGCAGATCTCCCTTGCCTCTTCGGCAAGCCTCAGATGCCCGTAATGGACCGGGTTGAAGGTACCTCCAAAAACCGCTACTCGCATCCTGTCCCTCAGAAAGAATCAAAGAAAGATATGCTATCCCATTGAATTTACTGTGTCAACCCGTTTAAGCCGCCCCTTGCCTCCCTTCCATTTCCGCAGCCC
>JACPGA010000238.1:1472-3692 GCA_016182705.1 Deltaproteobacteria bacterium | reverse complement strand
CAACTGAGCTAGCGGCTCCAAGACCAGGTCAAAACCCAGACCCGTTAAGCTATCACAAGCCCTCGAAGCTTGTCAAATCAAAAAAACGGCGTCAGGGGAGTTTTTTATGCCTCGCTCCTCAAGAGCTTCAAAGACTCCTGCACGGCCTTGCGCCTTATGTGCCTGCACTTGGCATAAACGGCACACAATAAGTCGTCCTGCTCGGCGGGCCTCAAAGACCTGTACAGCCTCAAAAGCAGCCGCTCCCTTGGGGCCAGTTCCGGCTGGGGCCTTATCTCATCGCACGCGCTGAAAAAATAAGACGGGTCAGCGCCCATCACGCCGGCTATCTTAATCCATTCATCGGTCGTTATGGGTACGGAGCCGCCTTCTTTCCTTAAGTAGGTAGTCCGGTCTACCCCGACCCTCGTGGCGACATAGTCCTGCCTCATGGCGAGCTCTTCCCTCAATGACTTGAGCCTTTCCAGGACTTTTTGTACGGGGCTGCGGCCCATATTCCCTCTTGAAACCGATTGCCGGAGGCTCCTTCGGTTTCAGCAAAATAATTTTTAAAACGGATGCGGAACAGGCGGGCAGGCAGCGCGGCCTGGCCCCAACGCTTCACAGCTTTACGGCCCTTCTCAGAAAGTCTTTGATCTCGAGGACAAAATCCCTGGTCTGATAAAAACGGAGCAGGGAGTCGCTTTCGCCGTAATCGATAGCCGCGTTGTAAGCCCACGCGTCTTTTGAAGTTTCAAGCTTCTCTATGTAGGGGTCGAGCTTCGAGCTGTACTTCTGCAAGGCGGTCATGAAACTGACGAACCGCTCCTTATGCGGGTTATCGAAGCCGACTGTGAGAAATGCGGCAGTTGCCGCGTGGTAAGCCGAATAATAGGACGAGGTCGCCGAAGGCGTGTAGAGGCCCTGCTTCTGCAGATGCTCCGCGGCTGAGAGATACTCCTCAGCCTTCTTGAACTCGACCTTTATCCTGTCCCTTCTCCTGGGGTCCACAAATACGCTCCTTGAGCACCCCTTGAACGGTCATTTACGGATAGCGCGCGACCTGCAGTTATGGAATACCGCCCTGGGAAAAGCCCTTCTCCAAGATTTTTAAATACATCAAAACGGCATCAAAAGTCAAACACTCCATCCCGCCGCCTGCGTTTTTTCAACTGAACATACGGTTTACTTCGGAAAAAACCCCTGATTCTTTAAAAAATAGTACGAGTACACGGGTTTTCCCGGAATGCGATTGTCCCTGAGCCTTTCTTATAGTATCATTTGCGTTAATGCCAGGTATACTCAGCCGCTACATATTAAAGGAAATCAGCGTACCCTTTGCGCTGAGCCTTGCCATACTGACCGCGACGGCCCTTTTGAGCAAGGCCGTAAAGCTCATAGAGCTCATGGTCACCCAGGGCGTGGGAGGTTCGTTCATCTTCTGGTTCATGGCCTCGGTCACTCCGTCCTTCCTCATTTACACGCTCCCGATATCGTTCCTCATAGGCGTGCTCGTGGCGTTCACCCGCTTAAGCTCCGACAGCGAAGTGACTGCCATAAAAGCCTCGGGCCTCGGCCTTACCGCCATGCTCCGGCCAGTCATGCTCTTCGCGCTCATAGTCTACGCCGTAACGCTCGTCGTCACGCTCTACCTGTTCCCCTGGGGCAACCTGAACATGAAGGCCCTTTTCTTCGACGCATCAAAAGACAGGTTCATCTCCGGCCTCGAAGAGAAAACCTTTTACGACAGGTTCAAGGGCATAGTCCTGTACGTGGACAAGATAAACGCCAGGACAGGCGAGATGGAAGGCATATTCATATCGGAACGGGGCGGCAAGGAAGAGTCAAACGTGTTTTTCGCCACGAAGGGTGTCTTCTCGCCTGCCACCGAGCGGTATACCGTATACCTCAAACTCAACGACGGCGCAATACACAGAAAGGCCATGGGCGGAGAGACGTATCATATAGCCGACTTCGCCTCCTACACGCTGGAACTCGGCCTTGCCGGCCAGCCCGGGGCCGCTGGCGACAAGTCCAACAGGGAGCTTTACCTGGGCGAGCTGATGGACAAGGCAAAGGCCGCGGAGGCCAGTGGGCAAGACCCGGGGCCGTACCTGATAGACCTGCACAAGAGGTTCGCCCTGCCTGCCTCTGTCTTCGTCTTCGCCCTGCTGGGAGTGCCGCTGGGCATACAGAAGATACGCGCGGCCAAGTTCACTGGCTTTTCCATCGCCCTCGGCG